>DASQMK010000214.1:0-5882 GCA_035645575.1 Metabacillus sp. | reverse complement strand
AGATAGCAGACTTTCAACACCGGTATATACCAAGACGAAAAAACCAAATAACCATAGAAATGTTTGTACAATCGAGATCTGAAGAATATTAACGAAACCAAGGTACACTAAACACATATACAAAACATCAGCTGTTGTAGCCCCAAGCCCAAACAGCCAAGCATGAAAAAATCCCCCCTTAATCCCCCTATCAATTTGACCTGCATTGACAGGACCGATTGGTGCTGCTAATGAAACACCTAAAAAAACATAGCTAAATAGACTATTCAACACCTTACCCTCCAGTATCTGATAAACCCTTTTTTTATGTATGCTTGTACATCATATTCAGAGAGATTCCAGATTATGTAGGTTAAATTTTGTTCATTTCTTCCTTCATTACTTGGTTTCTTTTGAATATTCTCAACATCTATTAAGCTATTAGCCTTATTATTAAAAAGGCATCCTCTATCCAATAGAGAATGCTGAAATCATTAATGAACTGAAACTAACTTTATATGTTCAATATGGTGTTTACTATGCCAAGCATATAATGCTACATTTGTTGATAGCATAACTTCCTGTTTTGTTTCAGGGTGATAAAATGTCTTGTTGAAGTCTGATATAGACATAGACCTTAATAATTGACACCAACGTGTATGCAGGGATTCTAGCAAATGAAGGGACGCCTCAACTGACATCTGATAATCAGGTAAATTAGCCCAAGCATTCTCGTCATATGCTTTTATAGATGGAGATTTTTCTGTAAGAGCCAATTTAAACCGAATGTAGCTATTCATATGACTGTCAGCAAGGTGATGAACAATTTGCTTTACTGTCCAACCTCCCGGCCGATATGATGTATCTAATAATGATTCAGGCAAAGATTCGAGCACCTTTCTCAATTGTTTAGGAGCTTCTGCTATTGTTTCAATCCACCCATCCAAATCTTTTCTTGTAACATTCTCTGGAGCTACAAATTCTCCTATGGGATACTGCAGGCTTTTCTTCATCTACTAAACTCACTCTCCCTAAAACTTGTCCTTAGTTCCATTATATTTCTAGGAGAGCTTTTGAACAATACAGAAAAGTCGCACTTTAAATTCAAAATATGGTATAGTATGGTCAATCTCTTTCCATTAAATGGCTATAATATATAATTGGGGGTGTTTACTTTGAGGGCTATCTTTCTAGGGATTTGTTCTTCCTTCTTTTTTGCGTTTACTTTTGTCTTAAATCGTTCCATGGAGCTATCTGGAGGAAGTTGGTTATGGAGTTCATCCTTACGGTATTTTTTCATGCTTCCCTTTCTAATTCTTTTTGTTATCGGGACAAAGAAATGGTCACCATTAATGAAGGAAATGAAAAAAAATCCGGCACAGTGGCTATTATGGGGAACAGTGGGATTTGGTTTATTTTATGCTCCTATCTGTTTTGCCGGTGCATTTGGTCCTGGTTGGTTAATCGCAGCTACTTGGCAAATGACAATCCTATCAGGCTCACTTCTAGCTCCGCTCTTTTATCAAGAAATTCATACAGCTAATGGCCCCCTAAAAGTACGAGGGCAAATTCCTCTTAAAGGTCTAAGTATGTCAATGATCATTCTTTTAGGTGTTGCCATTATGCAATATGAACATGCAAGCCATCTATCATTAAAACCTGTCTTATTAACCATCATCCCGGTCCTAATCGCCTCTTTTGCCTATCCACTTGGAAATCGCAAAATGATGGCACTTTGTGAAGGAAGATTAGATGTGTTTCAGCGTGTTTTAGGAATGACATTGGGCAGCATGCCTCTTTGGATTATTTTTGCAATAGTGGCTCTATCAACCACAGGTCTGCCGACAAAAACACAAACCATTCAATCCTTTTGGGTAGCCATTTGTTCAGGATTAATTGCTACTTTACTATTCTTTCAAGCTACGAATATAGTACAGCACAATATGGCACAGCTTGCGGCAGTCGAAGCCACTCAGTCAATTCAAGTACTATTTGTCCTATTGGGGGAAATCCTCTTCTTAGGAGCATCTATACCAACCACAATTTCTCTTTTTGGAATGGTATTGGTCATGATTGGTATGGTATTACATAGTTATATTTCAAGAAGTGATAAAGTGACACAGACAGTAAAAACTGATGCTTCCAAACAATTTTCGTAACACATTCTTTTATTACCCTTTAGGATAAGCAGCCTAATGTTTTGCTTATCCTAACATTTTTGTCTGGGTTTTCTGCTCCAATAATTTCAGCTCCCAATATGTAAATTAAACTTCCAGCATCATTCTGACGGTTTTTAATGTGTGACCGTCAAACACATCATCATATTCTGTCTCTATTTTAAATCCTTTTGATTTATAAAAATTTACCGCGCGTTGATTTTCTTTTTCAACATTTACATACACTTTCTTAATCTGACCTAACTCCTCTAATCCCGCCTTCAATAAGTCTGTCCCAATTCCTTTCCCCTGGAACTCCTCATATAAGTAAATTGCCCCAAGCTCAACCTTTTTTTCATCCTTAAGCGGTGTAAAATTAGCAAATCCAATAATCTTATCGTCTTGCTCCGCCACAAGGAAAAGTGTTTCCGTTAATCTTTTTATTAACATGTCATGTGAATAAGCTGTATTGACAAAACTCTCCTGTATATCCATCGGTATAATTCCCTTATATGTACTATGCCAACTTGATTTTGCGACTAGCTGGACTTGCTCTATATCTTTTTTATCCATTCTCCGAATGTTCAACGTCATAAAATCCCCCCTTTAAAATGTCTAGTTGATAATTACAAATTATAACATTTAAAACAACCAGAGAGAAAACGATTTCAATAATAAAAATCAAAACTTACCAAAAACTGGAGATAAATCAGTTTATCCAAATTAAGTGTTTACAAAAATGTTAATAACTTTGTAGATATGTGGATAACTTGTTGATAATCTCATGCGTTATCCACATACTTTGTTAAACGAGGCTAACCTCAATCTCGTATAATGATTGATTCTTATTAAGCTTTGTTATCGTCGCATGGATGTTATCCACAATAAACATTGCATCATAATCCATTGAAGCAACATGATAAGAATTTTCCAATTCAATAAGTAGTTTTTCTGAGCTAGAGATATTGTTAAAAATATAATCTGAATTTGAAGGTGAAACAACATGATCAATTTTAGACTTAAAAATAACTGTTGGATTTGTTATGAATTTCACTTTGTCTTTCGTATTATCCATTAAATCTAGTAATTGATGGATTGCCTTTAACGGTACTTGTTCATAGGTAATTTCATGAACAGAAGGTTTTTTTATATCAGGCGCACCTTCTTCAATCATTTTCGGTACATGTTCATTTCGATATTCTTTGTATGCGACATCTGTAACTGCTGCATTAATTAGAAAAATCCCATCTACCTGATTTTGGACAGCCACCTGAAGTGTTAAAGAACCTCCCATTGATTGTCCTACTATATATACTTTTTGACATGTTTCCTTTAGTTTTTTATATGCCGTTTGAAGATTTACAATCCATTCTTCATACGTACTTACTTCCATATCTTTTACATTCGTGCCATGTCCTTTTAATCGAGGGATGGAGACAGTATAGCCGTAACCAGCTAGATATCTCCCTATATATTCCATGCTTTGTGGTGTACCATTGAAACCATGACATAAAACAATTCCTGTATCGTTCCCTTTTAAAAACAAGCTTTCCGCTCCTAAAATGACTGGATATACTTCGTTTTTCAATGTAGATTGCCCCCTTTTGATGTCCCGCTTTATTTAAACTACCTTATTATATTTCCTCAATTTGCAAATCAGCAATTAGCTATAACAGATATATTTTAATTTAAATAATTCATATGGGTTTACTAGGTTTTATTTTACCCTAAAATTGACTTTTACACAATACAAGAAAAAGCACGATGTCAAATACTTGACCCTCGTGCTTTTTCATTATTTATAAAGTGAAACTTCCATCAGTGGGGGTTTTCTTTATCCCCCACTCATGTTTAGTAGCACCAATGGGACCTTTACCGGCAGTTAACCCTACCTACCTTCTTGTAAACTCAGAAGCTTGAGGTGGGGTCTTACCGCCGTTAAGAGTGGGGTAAATTGGATAACCAGTAAACTTAAAATCGTTTCCTATTTTAACTATATCTAAATAATCTATATTTATGGCATCCGCCATTTTCTCGATTCCTGATCCTCCAAAAAAGCCAGGTGCTTCCTTTCCTCCTATTATCTTAGGAGCCATATATAATACTAGCTTATCAACTAATTGTTCAGCTAGAAAAGATGCATTCACTTCTCCTCCGCCTTCAATTAATACGGAAGAAACGCCCTTTTCGCCTAGGATTTGAAGCGTATCATGTAAGTCTACTTGTTCAACACCTGAGGTAATAAATATTCTTACTCCTAATGCCTCTAATTGGTCCTTGGCCTTTTTCGAATAGCTTTTGGATGTAAAAATCCATGTTTCAGCCTGTTTGTCTGTCACTACTTTAGAATGAAGTGGGGTTCGTAAGCGGCTATCAAGAATGATGCGAGTAGGATTTCGTCCATGCACAATTCGAGTTGTTAATTCAGGATCATCCTTTATCACCGTCTGAACACCTACTAAAATCCCGGCGTGTTCGTGTCTTAATTGATGAACATCTTTTCTTGCATCTTCGGATGTAATCCATTTACTATTCGAGGTATAAGAGGATATTTTGCCATCTAAGGTTGTTGCGGATTTCATTGTGATAAATGGAGTTTTGGTCGTAATAAATTTATTAAAGACTTCATTCATCATGATGGATTCTTTTTCACAAACTCCAACCGTCACATCTATGTTTGCATCTTTTAAAATCTTTATTCCATTCCCTGCAACGAGTGGATTTGGGTCAAGAGTAGCAACTACTACTTTTTTAATCTCTGCTTCAACAATCGCTACAGCACATGGGCCTGTTCGGCCATGATGTGAACAAGGCTCAAGGGTTACATACATCGTGCCTCCCTTCGCTTGTTCACCTGCCATGTTTAGAGCATGAATTTCTGCATGGGGACCACCGGCCTTTAAATGTGCACCTACACCAACAATCCGATTATCATTAACAATTACTGCTCCTACTAATGGGTTTGGTTCAGTTTGTCCTTTCATAGCCATTGCATTGTTTATTGCTAATTTCATATAAACCTCATGTTCACTCAATCGTATAGCCTCCTCTAAAATGGCCAGCTTTCTCCATTTTCGTTTCTAAGTAGTGCTGATTATAGTCTGATACATCTCCCCATAATGGTATTCTGCCTGATACATTTGCACCTGATTGTTGAAGTGCCGCAAATTTAAGTGGATTGTTTGTTATTAATGTGACTGGTAATTGTCTAAGAGATTTTAGCACTCTTATAGCTTCTTCATAGCTTCTTGAGTCATCCGCAAACCCTAATCCTTCATTTGCCTCGATAGTGTCTAACCCTTCCTCTTGAAGAAGGTAAGCAAGAGCTTTACTAAACAAGCCTATTCCTCTTCCCTCATGATTTGCTAAATAGAAAAGCGCTCCAGCACCATGCTCTTTTATCATTCTTAACGATTGTTTTAATTGATAGCCGCAATCACATCTTTTACTTCCAAAAATATCACCTGTATGGCAAATACTGTGCATCCGAATAAGGGCTGATTCTTCCATTTCAAAATCACCGTAAGCCAATACACTAGATTGTTGCTGATTTGCTAATTGGAGAGTTGGTAATCGCTTTACTAATGTTTCAAAGGAAGAATTTTGTTCCCCTTCTATATTCAGCCAGCAGTACCATTTAAAAAATACAGTTTCATCATCTAACTGCACAGGTAAGTTAATCGGTCCTATGATATATGTCATTCCCTTTTCATAAGGTACTACTTTTGTTTTATCTTTTAAGCTTTC
>DASQMK010000213.1:0-2041 GCA_035645575.1 Metabacillus sp. | reverse complement strand
ATATAAATGGTCCCACCCTTTTGGATTGACCCGTTTCCATTATAGCCAATTCGATTTGAGAAGTTAGTAGCCTGTATAGTTATATCGTCATTGTATTCTCTTTTTACAAGTGGCGCGCTTACCCTATTTCTTTCTATGGTGTAATTATTCTCAGTTGGTACAAAAATAATATAAGTTAATTGTTCATTTACTAGCGCATATTGCTGGGCATACATCATGTCCTTTTCAAATTGATGTAAAAAAGTATCAATTACTTTTTGATTGTAAATCGGCACAATATTAGTAATAAGAACAAAGCTCATAATACTCACAATCGATAAAACTAAGATTGATTCTATCAAGGTAAAACCATTTTTTTCACACTCAAGCTTCACCTTTAGGTTCCTACCTCTCCAGTTGAAGTAATGATAACATTATCTCCATTAGGACATATTGGTTGTTCGCGTAAATATCCTTCATCGATTAATTCTTGTAATGTTGGAATTTTCTGGTTGTCAATATGATAAGAGGTTGCCTGGGCTTGAACCATATTTATTAATCCTTCACAGCCCTTCTTTTGAATACCTTGATTATGTTTCGTGACATTAGGAATTGTAATAAGCAATAAAACTGAGATGACTAGAAGAACGACTAACATTTCTATTAAGGTGAACCCGAATTCACTATTTTGTTTTATTTTACTGAGAAATTTTGTGCAACGGTTCTCGATTAATGTAAAACCTGTTTCTTTTTTCATTGGACCCTCCTATAAATTTTCCATCATTTTATACATCGGAAGCAGCATTGATAAGTAGACGAACAAGACAATAACACCAACAAATCCATATATAGCTGGCTGAATAATGGTTATCATTTTAATAATGGATTGCTCCAGCTTTTCAATAACTAATTGGCTATAAGTATAAAGTTCTCTCGAGAGCTGTCCATTTGCTTGTCCATGTAAGATAACTAATGGAAGTTCTTTTTCATAAAAACCACGTTTCTCAATAATGGTGTGCAATTGTTCTCCAGCACTTAGCCTATTAATTAAATGAGTTCCTTCCACTTTAAAGAATGGCAATAGGTCCTGATTTTGAAATACTTTTAAACTCTCGAAGGTGGACATTCCCCCTTTTAACAGATTACTTAGCTGTAAAGAGAAAAAATAACTATGTAGAATCATAAAAAGTCTTTTTATAATCGGTAGTTTTATTAGAATCAGCATTTGTTTTTCAATCGTCTTCTTTCGAAAAATAAAAAAGTAATAACCTAATAATGCGATGAATAGACCTGCAACTAGAAAACCAAACCATTTTAGAGTTGAAAAAGTAACAACGAGAAAAATTGAGAAGAAACTTGTTTCAATATTCATCGATTGATACATCTGGTCAAATTGTGGACTTATGAAAAAATGAACGATTGACAAAATGATCCCCACTGTGAATAAAAGGAAGATTGGATACCGTAATAACTTTCCTAACTTGTCCAACTGCGTGATTTTTTTTTGTAAAATATCACTGCATTCGCGTAATGAAAATTCTAAATCACCATGTTGTTCTGCAAAATAAAGATAACTGATCACATCACGATGAAAATGGAGTTGACTAAGAGCTGACCGAAACGTATTTCCAGATGAAAGCTGTTTTAGACAATGGGATAAGTCTGCTTTTTTATAACCATGTTCATTTAAATAAATAAAGTTTAGTGCTTCATTTAATGTGTATCCTTTGTCTAACAAGGAGCTTAATCTGTTAAGGATCATTGTTTGATCTTTTAATGTCCATTTTTTATTCTTCATGATGAAATACCCATCGATCATACGAATTCGGATACAGGTATCCTAAAGCTATCCCCTTCTTGATCACATCTTTTAACGTTGGATAATGGTATTCACTTATTTCTCCTTTTGCCTCCTTTATGACAGCTGAAAGATTTCTGCCATACAGTAACTCATAAATACTTAATCGTCTTTTTTGTCTAAGCTTTTTACAAAATGGAGAACAACTACCTTCACAAAAAGGACATTTTAGTTGAACAAGCCTCTGAGCTGAAACTGCTATTA
>DASQMK010000212.1:0-25244 GCA_035645575.1 Metabacillus sp. | reverse complement strand
TCTTGCAGCACAAATTGATAATGATTTTAGAGATTTGTTTAACCCACTCAAAAATGATGTGTCTACACAAAAGAAAACATTAGCTTATCTATACCTTCAAAAAAAATACAACGATCACGCCATAGAAATTTTAAAAGGGTTTCAAAGCGGCAAACCAATCAACGAATATTTTGGTAACTCATTAAACTTCAAACAAAAACTAATTGATGCCGGTGTCGCTCAATACTTAAATGTAATGAAACAAATTGCGATTAACAAAGCAGCTCGTATGATCCGCCAATTACCAATTGAGGAAAATCAAATTGAGCGCTTAAACACTCATTTGATCATAAAATTAAATCCAATAAACAAGGAGAGATGGCCATGCAAGACATCGTAAATTTTCTAATTGAAAACCCAGATGTACTTGAAAAAGTAGTAAATGGAGAAGCTAGTTTACTAGGTGTAGATTTAGACGATGTTTTAGGATTGATTGAAGGGATTAAGGAAGCTGGGAAATTATATAGTACTTTCTGGTTATAAAGCTAAGAAGGGTGTTTGTAATGAGTAATAACTTCAACAAAACATATATATTCTTTGTTATTTTAAGTATAGTCTTTTCTATATATTTAATAACACTGAATATTAACCATCCCTATGTTGGAGCTAATGTGAAAATAAATGAAAATGAAGAGATCGTAATAACCAATCTTGAACCTAAATCATGGGCAGAAAAAATAGGAATCCAAATAGGAGATGTTCTTGTTGAGGTTAACGGTGATAATCCTTTAAACCATAAACCTATTGCTGATTATCATGTAATTGAACAAGTAGAGTCATTTTCCCTTAGTAGAGATGGTGATGTTACAGAGTATTCAATATTGAACGAAACAATTTTTAGTACACAAAGTTTACTAATAATAATTATTCCTTTTACAGTTTTAACACTATGTTTATTCTGTAGTTTTTACATTTACAAATCAAATAAAAGATCCAATCTTAAATCTGCAAATCTGTTAAATCTTTTCTTGTTAATTATTGCAGTAGCGTATATTAGTGCAACTGGTTCATCAAAAGGCGATATTATTAGTAGATATGTAAACCTAAGCACATTTTTATTGGTACCTGTAACATACCTACACTTTTTATATCAATATTTTATTGAGCTTGGAAAAAAGCTATTTAACATTAACTTTATAAGGCTAGGTTATTCAATAGTAGTAATTAACCTAATACTTGAAGTTGTTAAAGATGTAATTGGGTATAGTAGTCAAACTAATAAAATCATTAATTTAATTTCTTTCTTCATAATGTTGGTTTTGACTTTTGTATTAAAATTTGTAGGATTGAAAAAAATAAAGTATTCTGAGCAGGCATATATAGTTAAAGTGCTGATAGTGACAAACGTGTTATCATTTTCACCATTTTTATTATTTTATGTAATTCCATATATCATTTTTCAAGATTATGTTTTCCCACCAACGTTTCTAGCAGTGTTTTTATTATTAATTCCGTTTTCACTTGTATATCAATTTTTAGCTACAAAAATATACGATATTGAATTTTTACTTGGTCGAATTAGGTATTACTCATTGTTAGCGGTTATTCCAACCTTTGTGATTGTAGGGATCATGCTTAATCTAAAGGAAAGTGATCCTAATTTTTACCAAATTAAGCTTTCTATTGCTACGTTTATTTTTTTGATTTTAGTTTTCTACATCAAAGAAATCTTCGACTTCCGTTTCAGACTTAAACGTTTTTCTGAGAAATATAATTACCAGGATAGTATTTTTAAATATACTCAAAGTATCCGAAAAGCGAATAATTTAGATCAGGTTATTTCTGAGCTGAAACAGGTGATTGTTGATGTTTTACTTGTTAGCAGGGCCTACTTTTTTGAAGTGGATAAGCTAAAGAATATTAGGTCAATAGATCCGAATGCTAAGGAAGCGGATTATGGAGCATATGTTTCTGAAATCAAAGAGGTATCAAATGAAGTTGGAAAGATTATCGAAGTGGACAAAGGGTTTATTATTAATATTGGTGTAACAGACGACCGAAGCTATGTTTTAGTTTGTTTATCTATATTGAATACACCGATCTTAACAAGAGATGAAATATCGTGGTTAAAGACGTTATCGTTTTATACGAATGTTTCACTAGAAAACTTCTTGAAAATTGATGAATTGATGCAACATTTACAAAAGGTTGAAACACAGGGAGAAAATCCGGGCTGGCTAACCAAGTTATTATTCTCAATAGAAGAAAAACAACGTTCTAACTTAGCGAAGGATCTTCATGATTCTGTTTTACAAGACTTAGTCTCCTTAAAAAGACAGTGCGAATTAGCACTTGCGGAAGCGAATGACGAGGGATTAAAAAGTCAGTTGCAAAATATGAATAGCAGCATGACGCGAATCATTAAAACAACGAGAGAAACATGTCAGGAGTTACGTCCACAGTTACTTTATGATTTAGGTCTTGTTAAAGCCTTAAACAAATTAGTAGGACAGTATCAAGAAATCGTAAACTTTGATATTCGATTAAATACGGGGAATTTTACAAGAACATTAGATATTGATACACAATTAAATATTTATCGAATTGTCCAGGAGTTACTCACCAATGCACATAAGCATTCACAGGCATCCAATGTCCTGATTATTTTAGTTTGTATAAAAGACAAAATTGTCTTTCATTATGAGGATAATGGGGTTGGCTTTGAGCTTAGTGATATGGAGGATAAAGAAGAGAGTATGGGGCTTTCAGGAATAAGTGAGCGAGTTAAGGCTCTTAAGGGATCGTTCTCTATTGAAACGTCAAAGGACAATGGTCTAAAATTAGACATTGAAATATAATAGGACTTGGCTATGTGCCAGGTCTCTTTTTAAAGAGATAAGAAAGTATAAAACTTTGTACTTAGTTATAGTGTCTAGCTCCAGCGCCTATCGCCTATCAAACTTCAGATCATCTCCCTACGATAAGTCAACATCGGTTCGCTTCGCTTACCGTGTTTCCTTTATCTCAGTCGATGCTCCTCCAGTTTGTACGGCGATGACCAAGGCGCTTGCGCTTTTCTTAAAGAGTCTGAAGGCTCATAGGCATAAGAAAATTTGAAAATGAAGGGAAATAATACCTTCATTTTCAAATTTTCTTATTGTAGCAAGGTTAATAAACAGTTTTTTTGAGAGGAGAGTTCTTATGATACATATATTAGTTGTCGATGACCACCCGGCTGTTAGGGAAGGAACAAAGGCAATATTGGAAGCTGAAGAAGGAGTTAAGGTAGATTGTTTAAATCCACCTTATACAGAGGAAGCCTTCAAAAAACTGGATTTTTCACCGTTTGATGTTATATTAATGGATTTGAACTTAGGTGAAGTCAATGGGATGGAAATCTCTAAGACGATATTAGACATGAAACAAGCTTGTAAAGTTATTCTTTATACTGGTTATGATGTTAGTGATTATTTTGAAGAGGCGCTTCGCCTTGGAATTCATGGTGCAATCAGTAAAACAGAGTCAAAGCAAAAGCTTTTTACATATATACGGCTTGCGATAGAAGGAGATATTGTCGTACCTTATGATTATTTTCAAAAATTGCTTTTACAAAATCAGGTCGATGCAGAGCATAGTGAAGCAGAGGAGCAAGTGTTTAATGATCGAGAGAAAGCGATCCTGCAAGAAGTAGAAAAAGGATTTACGAATCAAGAGATAGCCGATCACCTACATTTGAGTAAAAGATCGATTGAATACAGCTTAACTTCTATTTTCAATAAATTAAATGTTAGCAGTCGAACAGAAGCTGTTTTGATTGCAAAATCTAATGGAATTATCGATTAGTTTTACAATTTTTAACTTTTACAAAATTTAAACATAATCTCAACATTGTCATGATGTTTATCATTTATGATGTTATTTATACCTTTACGAGTATAGGAGGTAATAATGGACATTATGGCAGTGTGGCCTACATTACTTTTAATATGTGGATATTTTATCCTTGTATTATTTGTACTTAGAAAGTAGTAGAAAAGAGTAAACAATAGAGAAAGGTTTCTTGGGGTGATATAATGGAGTTTAATATAAAAAATACATTAATGGAAGCGCTTGGGATTGAAATAATTTCAGTTACAGATCAGGAGGTTATTGCAACAATGCCTGTTGATCATCGAACACATCAACCGTTTGGGCAGCTGCACGGAGGTGCTTCCGTTGCATTGGCTGAAACTGCGGCAAGTATAGGCGCATTTCATTTAATAGATCAGGAAACAGAGGCTTGTGTAGGCCTTGAAATCAATGCAAATCACATTCGTGGTAAGAAAACTGGAACGGTAACAGCTTATGCCAAACCAGCACATCGTGGAAAAACAACAATGGTGTGGGAAATTAAGATCGTTGATGAAGAAAACGAACTAATTTGTCTTTCAAGGTGTACAATAGCTATTTTAAAGAGGAAGAAATAATTCATCTTATTGACAATTCCCAAAACAAAAAAGTAGACGAGCACATTGCTCATCTACTTTTTTGTTTTGAACGGGCCTTAGCTAAATCATCTTGAACACTTTTATTCCAGAGAGGGACTCCAATATTATAGGCTGCTCTACTAATCAAATGTCCTGCAACAGGTGCAGTAATGAACACGAAAATAATTCCTAATAATACTCTCGAGTTCGCATGGTGATCAATGAGTAGGTAATAAAAAAACAAGCCTAATAGAATACTGATGATTCCTAGTGTCGCACTTTTTGATGCGGCATGGTTGCGTGTATATGGATCAGGAAGTCTCACAACACCTATTGCTGCTATTAGACTCAATAATGCTCCTTGGAGAATAAGGTAGCCTACAATGAATTTACTGATTTCGATCATTTTCAATGATCTCTCCTTTCTCCAAGAATTTACTAAATGCAACTGTTCCGATAAAAGCTAGTATCCCTAATAAAAGGATGACTTCAACAAAAGCACTCGTATTAAGAACAATGGAGATAATGGCCGTAATACCGATTAAGTTAATACCGATTGCATCAAGAGCGATAACACGATCGGGGGTTGAAGGACCTTTCACCAATCGATAAACATATAAGAATGTTGAGATTGCCACGATAATAAGCGAAATAGTCATAATAATCATAAACATATTAACGGCTCACCTCCTTAATCGCTTTTTCAAACGTATTTTTAATATCAAGCTTTGCTTGTTCAACATCGTCAATATCCATTGCATGGATATATAATGTTTTATTATCCTCAGAAACTTCAACAACGAGTGTTCCAGGAGTTAAGGTGATCAAGTTAGATAATATTGTTATTTCCCAATCCTTTTCGAGCTCTGTCTCTAAAGCAAAAATTCCCGGACGTAATCCAAGCTTTGGAGTTAGAATTACTTTTAACACAGAGATGTTGGATTTAATCAGCTCGATCAGGAAGATCCCAATAAGCCTAATGACCGCTATAACATTTAAAAAGTAGAAGCGGTGATCGAAGAAACGTCTTAATGCAAAGATGATGATAAACCCAAAAAAGTATCCCTTACAAAATGCTAAGGAAGAATAATCATTAGAAAGAAACATCCAGATAAACGCTAGAAAAACGTTGAGTAAAATTTGAAATGCCATATGCACTACTCCTTCAATACGGCTTGAATATAGATTGATGGATCAAGTAGAGTATCGGCAGCCTGTGATATATAAGGTGATAAAAATTCAACACCGAAACCATACGCAACAGATAAAGCTAATAAGAGAACAATTGGTAATCGCAAACCTTTTGGTGATGTTTGTGTGATTGCCTCTTTATTTGGCTCTCCCCAAAATCCATGGATAAATATCTTCATCACAGAATAAAGAACTAATAAGCTTGAAAGTAGAACAACAAACGCGATTGTATACTCCCCGGCTTCAAACCCACCTTGAATAATTTTTAGTTTTCCTACAAATCCACTAAGTGGAGGTATACCTGCTAGAGATAGAGAAGCAATAAATAGCATCCAACCTAAAAAGGGATGGCTGGCAATCAAGCCGCTAAATTTACGCAGATTACTTGTTCCAGTTACCGCAACAATTGCTCCGACAAGGAAGAATAATGCTCCCTTAATGATCATATCATGAACAAGGTAATAAACAGATCCTTCTATAGCGTTTTGAGTATTTGCCGCTACACCAAAGAGAATAACACCTACAGCTGTGATGATATTATAGATCACAATTTTCTTAATATCCCAATAAGCTATCGCACCGATGACCCCAAAAATGATCGTTAATGCAGCCAACCATGCGAGAATCTCATGAGTAAAGGACGGTTCATGATAAAAAATAAGAGTGAATACACGTGTAATGGAATAGACACCGACCTTTGTTAGTAACGCTCCAAAAAGTGCTGTTACGACAGCTGGTGGTGCCTGGTATGAACCAGGTAGCCAGAAATATAACGGAAATATCGCACCCTTTAGTCCAAAAATGACTAAGAAAAGAATGGCGATGACGGTTAATAGTCCTGATTGACCCATTTCTGCAATTCTTACGCTTAAATCAGCCATATTTAATGTTCCTGTTAAGGCATATAAATAAGCAACAGCAATAACGAATAGGGCAGATGAGATAATATTAACAAGAATATATTTTAAAGATTCCCTAAGTTGATTCTTTGAACTTCCTAAAACGATCAGCATATAGGATGACATAAGCATTACTTCAAAGAAAACAAACAGGTTAAAAATATCTCCTGTTAAAAACGCTCCTGTTACACCTAATAATAGAAATTGAACAGCTGGGTAAAAATAAAATTTTTCTCTATCAACTGTAGTTGATGAAAAAGCAAACAACAACGAGGTGAACCCAATAATTGCTGTAGTTAATACTAATAAACTAGCGTACATATCAGCTACTAGTACAACTCCATATGGGGGTGCCCAATTTCCGATTTCCAATGTCTGAATGCCTTCAACATGAACTGTGTGAACAATGACAATGGATACGATAATGCTTGCTAAGGAAGCAATGGCACTTAGCCATTTTTGAACTTTTATTTGTTTATTGAAAAAGATTAGAATAATTCCCATCAGTAATGGGATGACAATAGGTAAAATAATTAAGTTATTCATATTGATCATTTCCCCTTAGTTGATCCATATCATCTGTTCCTAATTCTTGGTATGAGCGATACGCAAGAACAAGGAAAAATGATGTTACCCCAAAGCTAATAACGATCGCAGTTAAAATCAATGCTTGTGGAAGTGGATCAACATAGACTTCTGCATGTTCTCCAAGCAGCGGTGCAGCACCTTTTTTTAGTCCGCCCATTGTTAAGATAAGTAAATGGGCGCCATGACTAAGTAGTCCAGTACCGATAATAATTCGTAATAAACTCTTAGATAACATTAAATAAACAGCAGCAGAAAACAAAACACCAACAACAATTGACATTAATACTTCCATTATTCCGTCTCTCCAATCGTTTGAATAATGGTCATGGTTACACCAATAACTACAAGATATACACCTAGATCAAATAAAACAGCTGTAGCTAATGCTGTCTCACCAAGAAACGGTAATTCAACATAGCTGAAGGTATGAGTTAGAAACGGAACATTAAAGACGAATGATCCAATTCCAGTGAGTACAGCAATCAGTAATCCAACAGCAGTTAGCTTTATATAATCAAGCTGTAGTGTATTCACTACGGTTTTGATATCAAATGCAAGCAGTAAAAGAACGAATGCTGACGCCGTCATCAATCCACCGATAAAGCCTCCACCTGGTGTATAGTGTCCAGAAAAGAAGAGATGTAATGAGTAGATGATGATGATAAACACAACAACCTTTGTGGCTGTTTGAAAAATGACATCATTTGTTTTAACGTTTTTCTTCACCCTTCTTCCCCCTTTCTGACTTGTAAGCGAATCATACTAAAAATTCCTAGTGCTGCAATTCCTAATACTGTTATTTCAAATAAAGTATCAAATCCTCTAAAGTCTACAAGAATGACGTTAACCATGTTTTTTCCGCCTGCAAGCTTGTAGCTATTTTCAACAAAGTAAGTTGAGATGGTTTCACTTACACGCTGACTGTTTGCAGATAAAGCAATAAGTGTAACGATCGTACCAACTCCAAGTGAAATGATGAGGTTTGTTAATTTAAAATGCAGTTTCTTTTCTTTTTTCTTAAACTCTGGAAGATGATAAAAGCAGAGTAAGAATAAAGCTACAGAAACGGTTTCTACACAAAGCTGTGTAAGTGCAAGGTCAGGTGCTCTAAATAAAACGAAGAACAGAGATAATGAATATCCGACTGAGCCTAACGCAATGATAGCTGTTAAACGTGATTTAGAGAATAAAACAGTAACTGTACCAATCACCATGACGATTGCAAGAACTGCCTCATATATTCCAACCGGTGCTGTATCAGCTAATGAAAAGGAGAACCCACCAGTTAGAACAAGGGATGTTCCTAAAATTAGAATAAAGAACGTGAAAATATAAGCCAGGTAGTCTCTGATAAATCCTGTCATATAAAATCTTGTTAGACGGAAGGAAGATTTATCAAGCTGTTCCAAAGCTGCATTATACCCTTTGTTAAGCGTAAGCTTTTCTGGGAACAATCCATAAACAGATCTCCACTTTGTAAGTGATAAATAGCCCAATATTCCTAAGGCAACCACACCAATTGTCATAAATAGCTCTACCGTGAAGCCATGCCAAGGGTAAATATGAACATGGAAATGTCCTTCATCGCCTAATAATGCTGGTATAACTGAAGCCATTGCAGGTTCAATAATGGTATAAGCTAAAATATTAGGGAAGAAGAAGAAAATAATCACAAGTGAAGCTAAAATAATTGGTGATATAAGCATCCCGATTGGTGCTTCATGTGGTTTCTTCTCAAGCTTTTCAGGCTGGTATTTTCCTGTAAAGGTTTTAAATACTAGTACCATACTGTAGATGAATGTGAAAATACTTCCAATCCAAGCAAGAATCGGGAATAGAAGCCCAATTGTTTCTACATTAAATACATCCATTTCAAGTACGCGTATCATACTTGTAAAAAACATTTCTTTACTTAAGAACCCATTAAATGGAGGTAAGCCTGCCATTGAAAAGGCACCGATAATTGAAATCGTAAAAGTAATTGGCATAAGACTCATTAATCCGCCAAGCTTTCGAATATCACGTGTACCTGTTTCATGGTCAATGATACCGACGACCATAAATAGACTTCCTTTAAAGGTGGCATGGTTGATCAAATGGAAGATCGCTGCAAGTGTAGCTACTGTATAGTAGCTATTATCGATAGAATCAAGTACAAGAGCAGCAGATCCGATCCCGAACATGGACATGATCATACCTAATTGACTGACAGTAGAAAATGCTAAGATACCTTTTAAGTCTGTTTGTTTTACTGCATTAAAAGATCCCCAGAACATCGTGAAGATCCCGAATAATGAAACAATCCAGAACCATTCAGGTGTACCAGCGAATACTGGGCTAAAACGTGCAACTAGATAAATCCCCGCTTTCACCATTGTTGCAGAATGGAGGTAGGCACTGACAGGTGTAGGTGCTTCCATCGCGTCTGGTAACCAAATGTAGAATGGGAACTGGGCCGATTTAGTGAATGCGCCAAATAGCACAAGAATAAGGGCAGGAACAAATAACTGATGATCTGTTATTTGAGGTACCTGACTAATAATTTCTCTAATGCTGAAGGTATTTGTCATGATGTACAGCATGATGAAGCCACCAAGCATGAGAAGGCCACCAAAGATAGTGATGATCATTGACTTTTGTGCACCATAACGAGATTTTTCTCTTTTGTACCAATACCCAATAAGCAGGAAGGAAGAAAGAGATGTAAACTCCCAGAATGTGTAAAGGACAATTAAGTTATCTGACAAGACAACTCCTAGCATAGCTCCCATGAACATTAACAAATATACATAGAAGGTATTTAATTGTTCCTTATCTTTTGAAAGATAGTAAATCGAATAAAGAACAACTAATGCACCGATACCTGAAATTAGTAAGGCAAACAATAGTCCTAGACCATCTATGTATGCTGTAAAGTTAATACCGAGAGAAGGGATCCATTCCACAGTTTGATGGATATTGTGTCCGTGCATAGTATCTTCAATAAATTGTACGAAGTAAATAAAGAGTAGTATTGGTAATACTAACACAAACCAACCTGTATGTACTTGACGGAAAAACTTATACAGGAATGGAATAAGTATGGCAAGCAAAAATGGTGATAAGATGGCCACGTGTAATAACGTCATTTTTTAACCTCCTTACAGTATTAGTTATTTCATCTGGTTGATCAGTTATAAAATAAATGCTACTGATTTATTATGTTCCAGATTGTGGACAACTATGAAATGATATCAAATGATGCTCATTTCAAGTTCATATGAACATAAAAATGATAACAAATTTCTGCTCACTTGTATATTATAAAAGTCTGAAGAGCATCCTAAAGTTGAGGTGATTCCATGCACAAAACAAAGATTTTAGTCACAGGATGCTTGTTCTCATCCTTGTTTAGCGGTGCTTGGTATGTAAATGAAAAAGTAAAAAGAGAATATGTCGAAACTGTTTCATTTGATGATTCCGCTATTCGGTTAACGAATACAGAAACACCGATTGAAATGCTTACAGAAGAAGCGAATGTCTTTGAAAAGTTTCGACCACGCGAATATGTTCGTGTGGTAATTCGTTAACAGGGTGTTGAATTTAATACATCCTGTTTTCGTATTTCTAAATCATGAAAAAAGCAAATATTTCGACAGAATACTCTCGCTTAGTCTTGTCAAAAACAACTCCCTACTTCATAATAAGGAAGATATTTAATTTAATATAGTAAGGAATTTGACAATGAAAAATACATACTTTACTAGCTATTTTCCGCTTATAACGATTTTACTCTTTAGTTCCTCTCTTTCCATTGCAATGGTTATGATCGTGATTGACTTTCTTCACACCTTTGGCATTTATGATGGAATGCTGGAGTTTTTTTCAAATAACGGAATTAAGCTTGCTTTGTTTATTCTTTTTGCGCTCCTATTCTTTATGGTTTTTTCAGCATTAAAACTAATAGCAAACACTGTCACAGAGCTTTCTCTGTTGTTTTTCTCAAAAGATGTAGCAGGGGAGAATTTAACGAAAATCAGAGGCGGATCTGTTATTTATTTAATAGGTGGTTCATTATCTTTAATTGTAGTGCAGTATCCTATTTTTATTATCGCGATCTTTCTTCTTTCAACACTTGGATATTTTGTTTATATTGTTTATAAAATTAGCCAAACGTTGACATCATTTTCTCTAATAGGTTTAGTGTTATTTCATGTCTTATTTTGGTTTATCTTTATATTAGGAACGATGTACATTTGCTTTAGACTTTATAATAGTATTATGGCGAGTTTGCCTGTATAAAAAAAGCTGGCCCGGACAATAGTCTGTGGGCCAGCTTTTATTGTAAAAATCTATCTCTTATTTCTTTACTTGGTATAATACATTGATCTTTTTGTCCAAACCATTTATACCGATTTTTTGCGACGATGTCATAAATGAAATCACGAATAGGGGTTGGTATCAATCTTAAAATAATTGATACGACCCTCCACTTTCCACCTAATTGACCACATATTTCAACAACAGCCGTTGATTTTGTAAAATATCGATGTTGATGGATGAAAACCAAACTGTTCAGATCGCTTGTTGAAAGTTCGTGCATTCGTAATAGCTTTTGTCCTGTATTGGACTGTAATGCAGCAAATTTAATGATTCCTTTTTGATCATGACGAACAAGGAATTGAACAGATTGATCACAAAATTGACAAACTCCATCAAAAAGCAAAATAGGAGCATGATGGTTACCATTCAAGAAAAATCCTCCTTTTAGAACGAGTTACTTCATCATCTCTTTCCATATCAGTTGCTGAGGGGCTTTTGTATACATACTTTCAATATTAGCAGGCTGATCCTTTCCAACCCAAACAGCTCCCGTATAGGTATCGGTTAATCCAGCAAACCAAAGGTCGTAGTAATTATTTGAAGTTCCCGTTTTTCCTCCAATATAATCACTCGTAAAATTTGCTCTTTGTCCTGTTCCGCTTTTAACAACTGCTGAAAGTAGTGAGCGCATTTGAGAATTAGTGGATTCCTTCCATACACGAGTAGGTTCTTCCTTCCATTCATAAAGTGTTTGACCATTTAAATCTGTCACTTTTATGATCGCATGGTTTTGATAATATAGTCCGTCATTACCAAACGTAGTATAAGCATTTGTTAATTCCAGTGGTGAAACCCCTATAGTCACTCCACCAATAGCGGCTGGAAGCTTATGGTCCTTCTTTGAGATATTTTTAAACTTAAAAGGCTCCAAGTAAGAAAATCCTTTTTCAATTCCAATTTGATCAAGCATTCGAACCGCTGCTGTATTATAGGAATATTTTAGTGCGGTTTCTAATGTGACCATCCCATAATTTCTTCCACTGTAATTTTCCGGGCACCAGTCATTAGTACAAAATTGACTGGCATCTATTTTGGATGCAGCTGTCGCACCTGTTACATCAATGTAAGGAGCATAGTCTAGTAAAGGCTTAATAGCTGAGCCTGGTTGCCTGTATGCTTGAAAAGCTCGATTAAAAGAGTACTTTTCATAATCTTTCCCACCAGATAATGCAACAATTTGGTGTGTTTTATGATTAATAACAGCTGCTGATCCTTGTATATCATTTGATGGAATATATTGCTCTAGAGCACGTACTAAAGTATTCTGACGTTCTGATTCCAATGCTGTATGGATAATCACACCGTTACTTAAAATCTGATCCACTCTTTCATTTAGTAGCTTTTCCAGTGCCTCTTCATTTTTAGCTGTTTCTTCTTGTTGAGCAAAGCCCTCGTTTTCAGCGATTAAATGTTTTAATTCATAATGAACATACGTTACATAATCGGCATTTGAGTCAGTACGTGATTTTACAGAAAGGTTTATTGATGTCTCTATAGCAGCTTGTAACTCATCATTTGAAATTGTCCCAGTTTCAAATAGAAGCTGAAGCAATCTTTCTTGCCTCTCTTTCGTTGCAGTAAAGTTTTTTACTGGGTCATACATTGTTGGATTATTTGGAATTGCACTAATAAAGACAAGCTCTGCTAAGCTGAGTTCTTGAATTTGCTTATTAAAATAGTATGTTGAAGCTGTTCCAATTCCATATGTTCCATTTCCGAAGTAGATAGCATTTAAGTATGCTTCTAGAATTTGTTCCTTTGTGAAGTTTTTTTCAAGTTGATAGGAATATAAAAGCTCACTTAATTTTCGGTTATAAGACTGTTCATGTGACAAATAAACATTACGAGCTAATTGTTGAGTAATTGTACTCCCGCCCTGCTCAACCGTTTGAGAATGAGCGTTTACTAATACGGCACGGAGCATACCTGCTGGATCAAAACCAATATGCTCAAAAAAACGCTTGTCCTCTGATTCAATGTATAATGTTTTGACGATATCAGGAATATCTTCATATTCAAGATATATTCGATTTTGTTGATTCGAAATAACTTCTGATAAGAGACGGCCATCATGATCAAAAATATAACTATTTTCAACTAATTGGATCGAATCGATGGGGATTTTTTCATCTAATACAGTTCCCAATCCTTTAACAGCCTGAGATTCTTTGCCTGCTATGATTCCACAAAGAAGGAAAAGAGGAATCATAATGATGATGCAAATCCATCCAAATAAACTCCGCATACATTTCACTTTCTTTCTTTAATATTAGGCTATGAAATAATCAGTTGATTTTAAACGGAATCAACAGCCAGTTTATCAAAGCCTATTTTAAGGTCATTAGACCTATTGTACATGATTTTTGAAAAAATAAGCGTAATGAATAAATTTATTCTGTAAAAATTATACCTAACAATTAGAGGAGATGAATATAGTATAAAAGGAAAGTCTGCCTAAACCATTTACTTTATAAAAAATAGTCAAGGGATATTTCATTATTTTTCAGAAAATTGAAGTTCTTTCTTCTGCTTCGGTGATATAATGAAACAAACAAACTATTTCTTAGTAAAGGAGGAGTGAAAAAGATTGGAGGGACAAGAACAATTATTATTTATTGATTTTGAGTTTACAATGCCAGAAGGAAAGTCTAATCCAAAGGGATTTTACCCAGAAATCATTGAAGTGGGTATTGTTTCTATTAAAAATCACAAGATTGAAGAGCAATTCTCCTCATACGTCAAACCAAACCAATTCCCCATTTTAAGTGAACGTTGTAAAACTTTTCTGCAAATTTCACAAGATAAAATAGATCAGGGCATGACATTTACAGAACTATTAAATATTTTAACTGAATATGATCAAAAAGCCCCTACAACGGTTATTACATGGGGGAATATGGATATGAAAGTATTGAGACATAATTGTGAAATGGTTAAGAAGGCATTTCCATTCACAGGAAAATGCAGAGATCTATCCATGGAGTATAAAAAGTTTTTTGGAGATCGTAATCAAACAGGCTTATGGAAGGCTGTTGAAGAATACGGAAAAAAAGCAACTGGAAAACACCATCGTGCATTGGATGATGCTTTAACTACCTATAATTTATTTAAGTTAGTTGAAGATGACAAAAGGTATTTGCAAAAACCCAGTCCACCTACAATCGGAGAACGAATTGATTTATCTGAGGTTTTAAATAAATATGCAACATAATAAAATAATAAAAGGTTTAAAAAAAGCATACAAAAGAAAAGCTCAATAACAATATTGTGGATATTGTAAGGTAATATTGTTATTGAGTAAAGCTTAATTTTGAGGGAAATATTCTTTTTCTAACACATTTAATCTGCTAAGTGATTGTTTTGCCCACTCTGTGTTTATTTCTTCTAATTCCATTTTTAAGGTTTGCACAGCTTTCTCTAGTGACTGGCGATAATTTGGAATCTCTCCTTCGAAAGCCTTTACCATTTGCTTTGGTACATTTGTTTGTTCATTAAAAGCTAATGCTCTTCTTTCATGAAATATTTGAACATCTGCTTGTTTTGGATTATGTAAATCTCCTTGTTGAGGGTGCTTAACAACAGCTTTGACTTGGACTAAATAATGCATCGGTCGAATGTCGGTGATGACTCCGATATACTTCCCTGTTTTATATATCCCTGTTACAATATCTCCAATTTGCTTTTCTTCCATTTCCTTCACCCTTTGTTAAATAATCAGATTTTAGTAGCTCCATTATATACTACCATGTAATACGTAAAGTAGGTATTTTCAAGTAATTGTGACAGTTTTGTTTTATATGCTTTCACAAACTAGTGAAATGTGAAAAATCTTGCTATAGTAGGAAAAAGAGAGGGCGTGAGTAAATTGGAAAACCTATACCCTATTTTAGGATTATTTTTATATTTTCCTGAAGATAAAACGGAATATATTCCGGCAGCTATTACGATGGTCATCTTTACAATTGCAGCATTTTTTGCTTTTCGTTTTATTTTGAAAGTATCGAAAAAAGAGGAAGACAAAGTTAATAAATTGCTGAATGAAGGCAAGCATACAAAAGAAAAGTAATGTACTTAAGTGATTTTTGCAATCGCTCACAGTTAAATTTTTATACAAGCTTAATTGTGTATGGAACGTGTATAAGAACAGAATACAATGCGAAAAATACCCTTTAGCCAATACTTTTGTTGGAGGGTATTATGAAGCATAGAATAATTTTTTTATTGGTATTTCTATTTATTTTAACGGGCTGTGTGGAAAAAGAAATCACAAAAATGGATGTTGAGATGTTTAATGCCAGCGGAGATTCTTTAGGGACAATTAAAGTTTCAGAGCAACCTGAGGGAGTCGAGCTAGAGGTACTGCTTGAAGGATTGCCAGATGGAGAGCATGGTTTACACATACATGAAAAGGGAGTTTGTGAAGCTCCTGATTTTAAATCTGCAGGGGATCATTTAAACCCAGATGAAAAACAGCATGGCTTGCTTCATCCAGAAGGTTCGCATGCAGGAGATTTGCCGAACATCATTTCAGAAAATGGAAAAGCCGAAGCAACATTGATGGCCCCTGAGCTAACTTTGAAGACTGGTCAAAAAAATTCCTTGCTTCGTGAAGAAGGCACATCCATTGTCATAACCGAAGGGAAAGATGATGGAATGACACAGCCGGCAGGTAATTCCGGACAACGAATTGCATGTGGGGAAATCACTGAAAAAGAAGCTGAACGTAGTGATAAGAAGGAAGTAACACCACCTGAGGAAGAATAAAAAAACAAAAAGGATGATTTTTAATACGACAAATCATCCTTTTTTGTATATCAAAAAGTATAAAAATTTATAAATATGTAATATTGCAATTGAATTAACAATCTCTAACCTAAGTTCTGATGTGCCTCATATGAATGGGCGGTGCTTTGATTAATAAAGCAAGGTAATCGAATAATTGCAACAGTTCCTTTGTTAAGTTCACTTGAGTATTTTACAGATCCGCCGTGACTTTTTATGATGCTATATGTAACCGTTAAACCAAGACCTGTTCCATTTTCTTTAAGTGAATAATAGGGTTCTCCTAGTCGTTCAATTTGTTCTTTAGTCATTCCGACTCCGTTATCTGATATTTTTATATAGATTAGTTCTTCCTTTACTTCTGCTTTAATTGTCACGATTCCGTTTAAACTTGGTACTGCCTCAATAGAATTTTTAATAATATTGATAAAAACTTGCTTTAATTTTGAGCGGTCACCATAAACATATAAGTTCTTTTCAATATCACAGATGAATCTAACTGTTTTAAAATTCGCATATGATGTCATTAGCTTAGTTATTTCATTAAGGGTTTCGGTTAAATCAATTTTTTCTTTATGCATTTGATTTTGACCGGCTATTCCAAGATAATCCGTTATAATAGATTGGGCTCGATCTAGTTCTGTAAGAACGAGATTCATATATTCCTTTCGTTGACTATCTGTACTATCAGTTGAATTTCCGATTAGTTGAACAAATCCTCGAACAACAGTCAATGGGTTTCTAACTTCATGTGCTACACTTGCAGCGAGTTCACTAACAATAGATAGTTTTTCCGCCTTCACTAACTCTATTCGCAAAACAGCCGTTGATCTCATATATTCAATTAAGTAAATCGATAGGGCTAACATAAGGGTTAGAATCATAACAGAAATGACAATCAGCATATAATATTGTAGGTCAATAGCCCATGCTTTTAAAACGCTTACAAAAGAGAGGGCAAGGACTGAGATTATTAGAATCGTTACACCATAAATGGTGGAATAAAGGAACTTTTTCTTTATTGCGTACTTTAGCCAATCATTTCGAATCGTAAACGCAATAATGCAATAGGCTATGATGCTTACAACAATATAAAGTATGTTGTACTCATAAGGGTCCATAAAATAAGTAATAGAAGTAAGTAGTGTTAAAAAGCCTGGAATATAGCCACCATAAACAAAGCTAATAAACAACGGGATCGTATGAAGGGTTAAAAAAGCACCATCTATAAATTCAATAGGGGTAATAATGCAAAGGATAGATGAAATCATACAACCGATTGTGATCATAGGTTTATTTGTTTTCAGTGCATTAAGAGTATTCCTGCTTAACCAAAATAGATGAAAGGTAAAAATTGGTAAAATAACAAATGTAATTTGTAGAATGATATCTTTTACGAGATCCATTTTTTAGTCACCTTTTAGTAAAAAATAAGTTCTGCCTAATTATACCATCACTTAAGGGGGATTTGTTTAAATTTTTAATGAATTGAACTAATTTCAAACATAAAGTGACAAAAAACTCTTTAGAATTCAGCTATTGAAGTTGCAAGCAAAAATCTATAGAGTTTCTGACCTTATTTTAAAGCTATGACAAGCCTTTCCAATCCTGCCATAAGAGTAGCTTTAGGACAAGCAATATTCATTCTTAAAAAGCCCTTACCATTTTCTCCAAATTTTGATCCAATGTGTAAAGCGACCTTTCCTTTTTTGAGTAGTAGTTCTTGTAATTCCTTATCCGTTTTGTTTAGACTTCGTGCATCAAGCCATACAAGGTATGTAGATTCAGGTCTCATGACTTTTACTTCTGGTAAATGTTCATGCAAAAAGCTCTCAATCAAGACGACATTTTCTTCAAGGTATGGGAGAAGTTCATCAAGCCACTTTTCTCCGTGGGAGTAGGCTGCTTCCATGGCATCTGCGCCAAAAGTATTAATACTCAAAAGGCCGAAGAGCTGCTGGACGTCATGATATTTACGCTTAAGAGAATCATTTGGAATGAGCAATATAGATGCTTGTAACCCAGCTAAATTAAATGTTTTACTTGGCGCAACACATGTAATGGTCTGATTAGCAATATCTTCTCGAATCGATGCGATCGGTGTATAACGACTACCGAATAATAAAAGATCTGAATGAATATCATCTGAAATGATCAAACAATTATGCTTTATACAAAGATCCCCGATTTTCGTTAATTCTTCTCGAGACCAAACACGTCCGCTAGGATTGTGAGGATTGCAAAGGATGAAAAGCTTTGTTTTTTCGTCAGAAAGCTTTGTTTCAAGATCAGCAAAGTCAATTTCGTAGCGAAAGTCATCATTAAGTATTAATTTATTGTATAATACTTCTCTTTTATGTTTTTGAGCTATTTCAAAGAAAGGGTAATAAACGGGTGGTTGAACGACAATCTTATCATCATGAGATGTAAATGCATGAATAGCTAAGCTAATTGCAGTCACAATCCCCGGACTATACGTGATGGTTTTAGGATCAATCTTCCAATTATGTCGTTTTAATAACCAGTCTTGCACAGCTTTCTCCATATTTGTGCCTGGCATTGTATAACCAAAAATACCATGATCGACACGAGCATGTAATGCTTCTATCACTTCATCAGGTGCTGGAAAATCCATATCTGCTACCCACATTGGAAGTACATCCTCCACACCAAATATTTTTTTAGTATAATCCCATTTTACTGAATCTGTTTGTTTTCTATTTATAACCTTATCGAACCGACTCATCATTTTTTTACACCTCATCTTTTTTTATCGTAGATACTAAAATTAACCTATTAACCAAGCTTGTAGCTTACCTTAGTTTTTGTAAAATCGGTGTCTAGCTGCAGCGCCTAGCCCCTCGAGGTCATAAGCCACAAATGAATTGAAGACAAAGTACATCTTCTATTCATTTCCGTCTTATTGCCCGAGGCTGAACGAGGCGCTTCAGCTTTTATATGTATACTCTTATCATAAGTGTGTTACAATGGCAGTGCAAAAAATAAGATTAACAAAGGTGAAAAATTTGGAAGCACAACAAACTAATTTAAATATAATGGATATATTATTACAATGGGATCCTTTAGGATATGGTGCAGGACATTATGAAACAGAGGTAGTCGATGTATTACAAGCTGTACACCAATTTGATGATGAAACAAAACTCGCGAGAAAAATACAGGCCATTTTTGAATTCTCCTTTGAAGAAATTATTCCACTTTCTGAATGTGAAATAATGGCTAGAAAACTTTTATTAATAAAAAACAATTCAAGCTGTGAGATTTAATAGGAGTAATAATTTTGAAGCCCTTATGTAAAGAAAACATAAGGGCTTCATGCTATTACGTTGCTTGAAACAAAAATGACGCAATCTTTTCAGAGACAGGCTCAGGTCTTTCTTCAGGAACAAGATGCCCTGTTTGTTTAAAGGAGAAAAACGTTGAATTTGGTAAATCATTTTTCAATCTTTCTCCAATATGAATTGGAACCACTTTGTCTTCATTTCCCCAAATAAGCAAGCTTGGCTGTTCGATTTTTTTTAATTCCTCTGATGTTAGATCTCCTTCATGATCACGTATCATCCGGTTTAAAGCTCTAAAAATTTTATCATCGAGGAACGGCTCCATATATCCATCCATCATTTCCTGGTCAATAAGAGTGCGATCATGAACCACATTGTATAAATTCTTTAAAACACCTTGTCTTGCCAGCCAATGTTTTATCCCTAAATAGAAATAGGGAAAATAAGAACCGAGCTTTAAACTAGGGTGAACTCCTTTCATATACCCGGAGCTGCATAATAAAACAACTTTTTCAAATAAATCAGGTCGCTGTTTAGCGGCATTTAGAGAAACTTGTCCACCCATAGAATGTCCTACAAGGTATGCTTTTTTGATACCTAACCCTTGCACTAACTGAATAACTACCTTTGCCATATTAGAATAGGAATGAACAAATTTTGTGGATTTCTCTGTTTTGCCAAAGGGAGGAAGATCAATCGTAACAAGTGTGAAATCCTCCTTTAAGATCGGTATAATTTTGCGATAGCAAAAGCTAGAGGAAAGAAATCCATGAATTAATACAATGGTTGGGTTAAGAGGATTGCGTTTATATACCTCATAGTGAACGTTTATGCCAAGTATATTCATCGTACTGCAATAAAAATCCATAAGCATTCACTCCATTTTTATCTATAAATTATTGTTGATTGTATGGTAAAATATGAGTTTGATTTAGCATAGTGTTTTTTTTATGTTTTACGGAAAAATAAAAAACACACATGTAAAATCTACCCTTATTTCTTTTCATGAAACATATGAAAATCAAGTAATATGGTGGTATAATTGTCTGAAGATTTGAAAAGTAGGAGTGGTATTAATGAAGTTCAGTGAAAAAGAAGTGGAGCTGTTAGAGTTATTACAAGATGACTGCCGCTTGACTGCGGAACAAATCGCTAAAATGATTGATCTATCTGTTGAAGAAACAGAAAATATGATGAAAAAGCTTGAAGAGCAACGAATTATCGTTGACTATACAGCCCAGGTGAACTGGGGCAAAGTAGAAGGACATGAAGGTGTTAAAGCAATGATTGATGTTAAAGTTCAACCTAAACGCGGGGTTGGCTTTGATGATATCGCGAAACGTATTTATCGTTTTAATGAAGTGAAATCAGTCTACCTGATGTCTGGTGCATACGATCTTTCCGTTATCATTGAAGGAAAATCAATGTCTGCGATTGCGCAATTTGTGTCTGAGAAGCTTTCAACATTAGATTCCGTTTTATCAACAACAACTCATTTTATCTTAAAGAAATATAAGCATGATGGTACTATATTTGAACAAGATGATGAGGATAAAAGAATTGTGGTATCACCATGATTGAACCTTCTCATTACCTATCAAAAACAGTCAAAAACATAAAACCATCAGGAATTCGAAAGTTTTTTGACTTAGCTTCAAGCATGGAAGGTGTCATCTCTTTAGGTGTAGGAGAGCCTGATTTTGTTACACCATGGAATGTGAGAGAAGCCAGTATTCTTTCACTAGAGCAGGGATATACATCTTATACAGCAAATGCCGGGTTGCTTGAATTAAGAGACGAAATTAGTCATTATTTAAAAGAAAAAACAAGTATCACATACAGTGCAAAAGAAGAAATTCTTGTGACTGTTGGCGCAAGCCAAGCACTCGATATTGCTTTAAGGGCGATCGTAAATTCAGGTGATGAAGTGATTGTGATCGAACCTAGCTTTGTTGCGTACTCATCTCTAGTAGCATTAGCGGGTGGAGTTCCAGTCTCTGTTCAAACAAATGGAGAAATGGAATTTAAGTTACAACCATCAGATTTAGAAAAAGCTATTACAGAAAAAACAAAAGCGATTATTTTATGTTCTCCTAGTAATCCTACTGGAACTGTTCTCAATAAGGATGACCTTGAGAAAATAGCTAGGATCATTGAAAAGCATGACCTATTAGTTATTTCAGATGAAATTTATGCAGAGTTAACCTATGATGAGACTTATACGAGCTTTGTTTCGATTAAGGGAATGGCTGAAAGAACGATTCTTGTATCAGGCTTTTCAAAGGGTTTTGCAATGACAGGCTGGCGTTTAGGTTATGTAGCAGCACAGCAAGAATTCTTAAGTGCTATGTTGAAAATCCATCAATATGCCATGATGTGCGCTCCTACAATGGCTCAGTACGCGGCAATTGAAGCGATTAAACATGGAAAAGAAGATGTTATGCATATGAAAAAAAGCTACAGACAACGCAGAAACTTGTTTGTGAATGCTTTAAATGAAATGGGCCTTTCTTGTCATGTGCCTGGCGGAGCTTTTTATGCATTTCCATCGATTCAGAAAACAAACCTTACTTCAGAAGAATTCGCCGAGCAATTATTAATGGAAGAAAAGGTAGCGGTCGTTCCAGGAAGTGTATTCGGTGAAAGTGGAGAAGGGTATATTCGTTGTTCTTATGCCTCTTCATTAGAGCAGCTTCAGGAAGCACTTAGAAGAATGCAACGATTTGTGCAAAAAAAATGCTGACCAATTAGGTCAGCGTATATAGAGAAAAAAGGGGGGGATACTAGAAAGCCTTATAATTAGTATTCCCCTCTTATTGTGTAATTTAAACACAATTTTTCTATTTTTTCCGCTTAATTACATCTCCCAAACACATTCCCATTCTGTAACAAATTCCTATTAGTATTCGTTAAATCAATGAAAGAGGAGGGCAGTGAATATATGAATGAAGATGACTTAATCAAAAAAGCAAAACAAGGCAATATGGCAGCCTTTCAACAACTTGTTGAGATGCATTATCCCGTAGTTGAAAAATTCGCATATCAATTGGGAAATCGACATGACGAGGTTGAAGATATTACCCAGGAAGTATTTATTCGTGTTTATCGTTTTCTCGATTCATTTACGAAAGCCAAATTTTCAACATGGCTTTATAAAATCACCTTAAATGTCACGAGAGACTTTGCCCGTAAACGACAGTCCAATTTACGAAAGGTCTTTAAAATTCAACAAGACTTTCGTAATACTGAATATCCGGAGACTGAAGCAAAAGTGATTCGAAATGAAGAAGACAGAATGCTGCACTTGGCTATTCAAAGGCTTGATGAAAAATATCGGATACCCATTGTGTTATTTTATTTTCACGAAAAAAAATATGAAGAAATTGCTGAAATTATGTCTATTTCGTTATCCACTGTAAAAACAAGAATACTCAGGGGAAAAACAATGCTAAAGAAAGTATTAGAAGAGTTACAGCAGAAGGAAGGTGACATACATGGATGATAAATTATTTGAAGAACGAATGAAAAAACTAAAAAACTCTTACGACCATATGTCAACAATCTCTTCTGCCGAAAAAATTGTCGGCAAAGTTAAAAAAGCAGAAAAACCCTACAAATGGAAAATGAAATTCTCATTACCTTATGTGGCATCCTTTATTGGAGTTATGTTCATTGCAGGCCTATTAGCAACTCAACTATTAACCAAGCCTGAAAATACAGGAACTGAGACACCATCTCAAAATACAACAGAGAATCAGCCCGTTACAGCTGGTGATATTGATGCAGCTATTAATGAAATAAGAGGTTATTATGAAAGAAAAGTGGATGAGCTCGAAGGAAAACTAGGTTTTCAGTCAGTGGAACAATATGGTTTTGTTCAAGAGGCGAAAGAAACTGTTCAAAAATTTGAAGAACGAACATCCTATAAAACACAAGCTGAGCTCAAAAATTACTCAAATAATGTAAAACAGCTGATTGATTTACGAGTATCTCCTCCAAATGAAGAATTCGAATTAATTCTTTCCATAACAAAAGACGGTCAAGTTAGTGACGAGGAAGTAATTAAGTATATCGAAAAATTAGAGATGCTGAAAGAAAGGTATACAGATAGATGGCAACACCTCCATCAAGACCACCAATCACAAGTAACAAATGTAGCAGACTACGTGGAGATGTTAAATGACCCTGATTTTAACGTGGGAACAAAAGAATATATAGACTTAGTAGAAGAAATGAAACGTATGGGATATACCTTTATCGATGGTGGAGAAGGAACTATCTACTTTAAGATTAACTATTCAAAAATAGCAAATACATTTCATGATCAAATGTCGGAAGAATTAAAGCTGTATCTTGATATTCAACAGGGAGATAAAATAGCTTCTGATGCTGCTTTAATGATCTCGAGGGAGGAGCTTGAAGAACGAATTATTCTTTTAGAAGGAATAATCTTAAAAAGTCCCACTTTTAAAGACATTAATGCACTAAAGTTACTATATCAACAGTGGATGCAATTTTATTTAACAGGACTAGCTAATTCTCCAATAATAGATAATTCAGGAGAAGTTAAGGGAGAAATTCTCAATGAGTTTGAAAGCTTTATTTCAAAATATCCGAACAGTGAGACATCGAAGATAGTAAAAAGCTACATGAATAAGCTAAATCAATATAATAATCAATTACCGCCTAAGGAAAAGGATGTGGTAGAATCCCTAATTCCACCAAGCTTAAAAGTCGTTCCAAATGGAGTGAGTGTGAATCTCTTGCCATTGACAGACCAGATGACGGAGACATACGAAGCGTACAAAGAGTCAAAAAAAAATGAACTGCTAGATGGTCCCTTTGCTGGAAATAATACGATTGATTTAGTTGTAGCACGAATGTATTTATACGCTCTTGAAACTGAGGACTACGAGATGGCATATGCTTTGACTTACAAAGGATCGACATCGAATGTTCCTTCATTAGAACAATTTACACAAGAAGCAAGTAAAGCTGCCTTGAACATACAAAAGCTATCAAATGATGTAAAAATGGTTGATTTCACATACACGCAAAATGGAGAAATGATTGAACATACGTATATTAAACAGGGGGGAGAAACGGTTCAGCTCAAGCTTAGACTTGAAGAGGGTTATCCAAAAGTAGAATATCGGTCACTATTTTAAAGCAACGGCTCATCGTTGCTTTTTTTAGGGTATACTACTTTGTGAGAGTAGTTCAAATTCTTTTGTCAAAAGCAATAAGATGTGATATAATTTTTAATTGCGTATATTGGGACATATAAATATAAGGAAAATAGGAGTGTTAAATATGACAACAAAGTATGAAGTTGGTAGTGTGCATACAGGAAAAGTAACAGGAATTCAACCATACGGGGCATTCATTGCACTTGACGAAGAAACTCAAGGCTTAGTACACATTTCTGAAATTACACATGGTTTTGTAAAGGATGTAAACGAGCATTTAAATTTAAATGACGAAGTTCAAGTTAAAGTTCTTTCTGTTGACGAAAAATCCGGGAAAATTAGCTTATCAATTCGTGCAACTCAAGAAGCACCTGTTGAAGAGAAAAAAGAAGCTCCTAAAAAACCAAAAAAGCGTCAAGCTACTGTTAAAGCTGAGACAGAAACTCCACAAGGCTTCAACACTTTAAAAGATAAATTAGAAGAGTG
>DASQMK010000211.1:0-2818 GCA_035645575.1 Metabacillus sp. | reverse complement strand
TGCTCAAGTCCTTTTTCTTTTGCGTAGGTCATAAATGCCCGCCAAGCATCAGTACAAAGAACATTTGAAGGAGTAAGTTTTGAACCAATAGCTTCTTCCAACCGAGTTTTTACTATCCGACCCTGACCTACCACCTTTGAGTATGTTGCCTTTTGACGGTCTCTTGCAACAAGAACACAGACTTGTTCTTTGCTGATACCTCGTTGAGAAGACGAACCTCCACGTTTTCTTGCCTTTCGACCTTCAACTTTTCGTTTCCCCTTTTCAGAGTACAGAAAATAAGTCTCGTCCATTTCTACAATACCTTCGAATTGTTCAAAATCCATTTCTTTAATGGATGATAGGAGTTTATGCCTCCAATAGAATAAAGTTACATAATGAACTTCTAAAAGCTCTGACGACTTTCGAAGGGAATAGCCTTCTATCATACACTGAACGAATTCTAACCATTTATGCGGAAGATGAGTGCGATGAAGAGGAGTATTCGTCACATCAGTAAACGTTTTTGTGCAATCTTTGCAGCGGTATCTTTGACGTTCTAAGGTACGACTACCCATTTTCACATTGTATTTACCGAAACGAACTGCGTTATTGGAATGGCAATGGGAACAAGTTAATCCATCTTTATGCTTCCGTTCCGAAACCTCTTTAAATACAGGCTCACTCGCAGTATAGGAAGCTAAAGATTTAGCAAAGAACTCTTTCAGGCGGTATTGGTCTGCTGTACTTAACTTTTGGATTTCTAGGATGATGTCCTTTAATGCCATTTTTAACAACTCGCTCTCGTTCTATTTAACAATCATTATAGGAACAAGAGTTCGTTTTAATCAAATATCAACAGAGTTATTTAACATAGCTAAACAATAAAATAAGAAGAGACATCTCCCTCCTTATTTTTAGGCATTTCTTATAAGTCAAGCGCCTGAAAGTGATTTAATCGAACATATTCATTTAGTAAATAATGTGTTGTTTCCAAGCCTATTTGTTAACGGATGAACATAATTCCAAGACAAATAACCCCCGATTTCCTCGGGGGTGTCCTATAGGTGTATGGTCCTTCTCTAGTAGCTTTTATAAAATTCCCGTCTTTCACTTCAATAGCTATCGAATCTTCTGGTTTTATTCCTTTTATGGAATAGTACTTTGTTCCCTTTGGATAGGCATTTGAAAAATTTCCTCCAAATTGCTCCATATCTGAATAGTTTGTTACTTCGCCAATTTCCTGCTCTACCTCGGTAACATATTCACCCTCACTTACAACATAAATATTTTCTTCCCACACAACAAATTGATAGGCCCAAGACGTTGCATAAGAAACACTTTGAATACTAATAAAAGAAATAGTCACCAATACAATTATAAAGTTCTTCATTCAACATCCCCCTTTCTTCTTTAGACGTTAAATAGGAGATACTGGTTTCGTTATTAATGAGTACAAAAAAGGATTGCATTAAAACAATCCTTCAGACTTTTCATATTAACTGCTGTACGAACTAAAGAAACTACTAGATTTACCTTTTCTTTTATAGTATTGATGTCCATATTTAGACGGATGATGACGGTTTGAGTATTTTCCTCGTTTAAAATCACTTGAGCTATATCTACCATGAGATTTTTTACCTAATAAAGATTTTAATATTTTATTTAACATATGGAATTTCGCTCCTTATATTTTCATATTGAATTTATTCATTTCCAAAACACTTTTAACTTTAGAACATCCTTCATAAACTCTTCAATTGATGTGTATTGTCTTTGGTTATACCACCTTTGGATGGTTTCCAAAAGCCAAATGGGGATCGCCTTGCTATCAACTAAGTGATAATATTCATCATAGGCTTTTTTCAAATGATCCCAACGATGGTCATTACCAGGTTTCAAGTACTCAGATACATCAATCACTTTGGCTCTTCCATTCTGAAGTAAAATATTCTTTAAATGGATATCACGTGGATTTAAATTCATCTTTTTTGCATATCTTCGTGCATCTTCTACATCCTGAATAGCCTGCGGTGGAATTCGAATCCCTTGTAAAAGACAGTCATAAAGTGTAATGCCAGTTTCGTAACTCAATACTAAATATCTATCAAAAGCCCCGTAACATTTAGAAAAATAAGGTGATCCCTTTAATTCTTTATACACTTTTGCTTCGGTTTGAATTTTTTCTTTTTTATCATCAGCGTATAATTTAAATGCATATGATGGCTCATGAACGTATTGAAAAACAGCCGCATCTGTCCCAATACCGATACAGCTTAAATCGTTAACACTTCCCGAAATCGTTACTGGTTTATTTTTTGGATTTGATGTAATTTTTATTTGGGATAATAGTTCATCAACTATGTGTAAATCTTTTTCCATAACCCTCACCTAATTTCTCCTAAAGTAACAATAAGTTCTAAAGGAAATAGTTATTGCTTAAATAAATATGCTTCTTCAAGAAGGATCATACTATAGAGAAAATAGATTTTGCTTCTATTTAATCTGAAAGCTAAAAGAATGAATGAAAATCGTATCCTTTACTAAACGAAAAAAGATCCTTACCGATGGTAAAGATCTAAAATAGACCTTTACCAATTGAAAACTAATTGGCAAAGGTCTCGCTAGCAAAATATACTTGCCAACAAAGCCGGGGAACTAAAAATTTCCCGAAATGACGACTTTGTTTAACAGCTACTCCCCTTTGGAGGAATTCACGTTCATTCAACTTTTGTCTAGTTTAGCAAAATGAATACTTATTGTCAATCTTCAGACAAATTGACAATCATAAAAGCTAACCTAGCCAATGAATAGGAATAGTTAAAGATGGTGGTAATTT
>DASQMK010000210.1:0-6413 GCA_035645575.1 Metabacillus sp. | reverse complement strand
GATTAAATTCTATAAAAAAGCAGCTTCAAAAACAGGTAGATAAAGAAAAGCTTACTAACAGTGAGAAGGAGGAGATCATTCAAAGGCTCACTCCTTCTACAAATCTAGAAAATGCGAAAATGGCAGATCTTATTATTGAAGCGATTATCGAAAAGATGGATGCCAAAACCGCTTTGTTTGAAAAACTGGATCAACTGGCTGACGAACATGTTATTTTAGCGACAAACACCTCATCTCTCCCAATTACAGAAATTGCGGCAGTAACAAACAGACCTGATCGTGTCATCGGCATGCACTTTATGAACCCTGTTCCTGTCATGAAGCTTGTCGAAATTATTCGCGGGTTGGCAACGTCAAATGAGGTGTATCAGCAAATAGAAGATGTAGCCAAAAAATTAAATAAAACACCTGTTGAAGTGCAAGACTTCCCTGGGTTTGTCTCGAACCGTATTTTAATGCCAATGATTAATGAGGCGATTTTTACGGTATATGAAGGTGTAGCAGAGCCAGAAGCAGTTGATGAGGTCATGAAGCTTGGAATGAATCATCCGATGGGGCCGCTGACACTAGCTGATTTTATTGGCTTAGATACATGTCTTTATATTATGGAAACACTTCACGAAGGCTTTGGTGATGACAAATATCGACCATGTCCATTACTACGAAAATATGTAAAGGCAGGTTGGCTTGGCCGCAAATCTGGTCGAGGTTTTTATCGCTATTCATAAATCAAAACACTTGGAAAGGTATAGACCAAAGGGGTGAGCATCTATGAATCTAGCGTTTACAGAAGAACAAATCATGATGCGAAAAATGGTGCGTGATTTTGCGAAAGCAGAGGTCGAGCCGTTTGTTGATCAGATGGAAAAGGGGATATTTCCAAGAGATCTCATAAATAAAATGGCAGAACTGGGACTAATGGGGATCCCAATTCCGAGCAAATACGATGGGGCTGATATGGACTTTACCTCATATACAATGGCCATACATGAACTAGCAAAGGCAAGTGCGACACTAGCTGTTATCTTATCTGTTCATACATCTGTTGCAACCTATCCGATTCTGTCATTTGGAACGGAAAAGCAAAAAGAGAATTATGTCAAAAAGCTGGCAAGTGGAGAGCGATTAGGAGCCTTCTGCTTAACAGAGCCTAGCTCAGGCTCTGATGCGGCTAGCATGAAAACAAAAGCAGTAAAGAAAGATCAGTATTATGTGTTAAATGGCTCAAAGGTGTTCATTACAAATGGTGGAGAAGCAGACATCTATATCGTGTTTGCCAGAACAGGAGAAGGGAAGGCAAGCAACAGCATTTCGGCCTTTATTGTTGAGAAAAATACACCTGGCTTCACAATCGGTAAGGATGAGCACAAAATGGGCTTGAATGGATCAAGGACAGTTCAGCTTATTTTTGAAGATGCACAGGTCCCGATTGAAAACCTGCTCGGCAAGGAAGGGGAAGGCTTTAAAATTGCGATGGCAAACCTTGATGGGGGAAGAATTGGCATCGCCGCACAGGCACTGGGCATTGCAGAGGCAGCATTAGAAAAGGCCACACAATACGCCAAAGAGCGGAAACAATTTGGAAAGCCCATTGCAGCGCAACAAGGTATTTCTTTTAAGCTTGCTGATATGGCAACAAATGTGGAAGCATCAAGGCTTCTACTATATCAGGCCGCTTGGTTAAAGGATCAAGGTCTACCTTGCGGAAAGGAAGCGGCAATGGCTAAATTATTTGCATCTAAAACAGCGATGGACGTCACAACAGAAGCGATTCAGGTGTTCGGAGGCTATGGCTATACGAAGGATTACCCTGTCGAACGGTATTTCCGTGATGCAAAGGTATGTGAAATTTATGAAGGAACAAGTGAAATTCAACGAATTGTCATCAGCAAGCATTTACTGAACGAATGACGAAAATAACGGGTTTTTAAAGGGGAGAACAAGATGTACTTTAAGCTGTCAGAAGAGCATGAGATGTTAAGAAAGACGGTTCGAGATTTTGCCAAAAAAGAAGTCGAACCAACAGCAGCTGAGCGAGATGAACAAGAAAGATTTGATATGAACATTTTTAAGAAAATGGCGAAATTAGGGTTAACAGGCATACCTTGGCCTGAGGAGTATGGTGGAATTGGCAGTGACTATTTAGCCTATGTCATTTCTGTTGAAGAACTATCAAGGGTATGTGCGTCAACAGGTGTAACCTTGTCTGCCCACACATCCTTAGCGGGGTGGCCGTTATATAAGTTTGGCACAGAGGAGCAAAAACAAAAATATTTAACACCGATGGCACTCGGAGAAAAAATTGGTGCATATGGATTAACAGAGCCTGGTTCAGGATCTGATGCTGGTGGTATGCGCACACATGCAAGAGAAGACGGAGACCACTATGTGTTAAACGGGTCAAAAATCTTCATTACCAACGGAGGAATCGCTGATCTTTATATCGTCTTTGCGGTAACAGACCCATCGAGTAAACATAAAGGCACAACAGCGTTTATCATCGAAAAAGATTTTGAAGGCTTTTCGATTGGAAAAAAAGAAAGCAAGCTAGGCATTCGTTCATCACCAACAACAGAAATTATCTTCGAGGAATGTAAAGTTCCAAAGGAGAACATATTAGGTCAAATTGGGGAAGGCTTCAAAATTGCGATGATGACATTAGATGGTGGCAGAAATGGGATCGCAGCTCAAGCGGTTGGAATCGCCCAAGGCGCACTAGATGCAGCGGTTGCTTATGCAAAGGAGCGAGAACAATTCGGTAAGCCTATTGCTGCGCAGCAGGGCATAAGCTTCAAGCTCGCCGATATGGCAACTAGCATTGAAGCTGCGCGCCTATTAACCTATCAAGCTGCATGGTTGGAATCAGAAGGTCTACCTTATGGAAAAGAATCGGCGATGTCAAAGCTTTTTGCAGGGGATACTGCGATGAAAGTCACAACAGAAGCTGTCCAAGTATTTGGAGGCTATGGCTATACAAAGGATTACCCTGTTGAACGATACATGAGAGATGCAAAAATCACTCAAATCTATGAAGGAACTCAGGAAATCCAACGACTGGTTATTTCTAGAATGCTAACAAAATAGATGTTTGAAGAAAAAGCTATTCCTCCAGGCTGAACCCGTTTGAAGCAGTCAGAGGTATCTATGTTAGGTGGGAAACGTAGATGAAAAAACGAGAAGTTGTCGCATCTGTGAAAGATGAAAAGCTAATTGAAAAACGAAGAGAGCAAATGATCAAGGGAGCGGTCACTCTTTTTAAAGAAAAAGGATTTCATCGTACGACAACAAGAGAAATTGCTCGGGCCGCAGGCTTTAGTATCGGCACTTTATATGAGTACATCCGCACAAAAGAGGATGTGCTGTACTTGGTCTGTGACCGAATTTATGATCAAGTTCACATCAGACTTGAAGAAGATCTTGATACAAAAAAAGGAACAATTGAAAGCTTAAAGCAGGCGATTGAAAATTATTTCAAAGTGATGGATGACATGCAGGATGAAGTCCTTGTCATGTACCAGGAAGCGAAATCTCTATCAAAAGATGCACTGCCATATGTGTTGAAAAAGGAAATGGAAATGGTTGAAATGTTTAAAAACATTATTGATAGCTGTGTTAGAAATGGAGAACTGACTCTTTCAGAAAAAGAATCTGAGCTAATCGCGCACAATATTTTTGTTCAAGGGCAAATGTGGGGGTTTCGAAGGTGGGTACTCCAAAAATTATATACGATTGAGGAATATATTGAGCTGCAAACAAAGGTGATTTTACAAGGGGTAGGAGAGAAATCAAACGAACAAAGGGGTGATTAGATGGCAGTTACAGAAGTATATAAGCCGACACATGCGATTCGATTTGTCACAGCATCCAGCTTATTTGATGGACATGATGCATCCATCAACATTATGCGTCGGATTTTGCAATCAAGTGGGGCAGAAGTGATTCATTTAGGACATAACCGTTCCGTAGAAGAAATTGTATCTGCTGCCATTCAAGAGGATGTCCAAGGAATTGCGATTTCTTCTTATCAAGGAGGACATGTTGAATTTTTTAAATACATGTATGATTTGCTCCAGGAAAAAGGAGCTGGTCATATCCGCCTTTTTGGTGGCGGTGGCGGTGTCATTATTCCCAGAGAAATAAAAGAGCTCCACGAGTACGGAATCGCAAAGATTTTTTCACCTGAAGACGGGCGAGAGCTAGGGTTACAGGGAATGATTAATTACATGTTAAAGGAATGTGATTTTTCACCCGTAGGAAATGATGATATCGAAATTGACCAGCTGAAATCTGGTGATACGAAAACTGTAGCAAAGTTAATTTCTTATGCAGAGGCAAAAATTTCACAGCAAACATTACCTGAAAAAGCAGAGCCTATTTTCCAGGAAATTCTCTCAGAACAAAAGCATATTCCTGTACTTGGTATCACAGGGACGGGTGGAGCAGGAAAAAGTTCGCTAACAGATGAATTAATTAGACGATTTCTAAATGAAATAGAGGATATTCGGATTGCTGTTTTATCTGTAGATCCTACAAAGCAAAAAACAGGGGGAGCTTTGCTTGGTGACCGAATTCGAATGAATGCCATTTTTTCACCAAAGGTATTTATGAGAAGCTTAGCAACTCGTCAGTCAAAGTCAGAGATTTCACTCGCAATTCATGATGCGATTTCAATTGTGAAATCAGCAGGGTTTGATCTAGTGATTGTAGAAACGAGTGGGATCGGTCAAGGTGATGCAGAGATAGCGGAGATCTGTGATCTTTCTATGTATGTGATGACAAGTGAATTTGGAGCACCATCTCAATTAGAAAAGATCGATATGCTCGATTATGCAGATTTAGTCGTTATTAATAAATTCGAGCGCAAAGGCTCGGAGGACGCGAAGCGCCAAGTACAAAAGCAGTATCAACGAAGCCGGGTGTTATTTGATAAAAGTCTTGATGAGATGCCTGTTTATGGCACTATCGCAAGTCAGTTTAATGATCTCGGAACAAACACTTTATATGCTAGGGTTTTAGAGTTAATCAATGAAAAGACGGGATTGAATTGGCAAACGACTTTACCTGTTGCCCAAGAGGTCGAAAAGCAAAACGTCATCATCCCGCCGGAGCGAAGATATTATTTAAGAGAAATTAGTGAAACAGTAAGAAACTATCAGCTCCACGCAGAAAAGCAAGCAGAGATCGCAACAAAGCTTTTCCAAGTGAAAGGAGCATTAGAAGCTTTAAGGGAGAATGAGCAGAATGAAGAGGTTATGACATCTTTACAAGCCCTTCAAGAAAAGCTTGAGCACCAACTTACACCACAGTCAAAGGAATTATTGACAAATTGGCCTAGTTTACGAGAAAAATACGCTCAAAATGAATTCACAACCGTGATCCGCAATAAGGAAATTGTGACAAAGCTACGTACTACATCTCTTTCTGGATTGTCTATTCCGAAAGTTTCATTACCAAAATACAGAAACGACGGCGATATTTTAGCTTGGCTATATAAAGAAAACGTTCCGGGAGCTTTTCCTTTTACAGCGGGTGTTTTCCCTTTTAAACGTGAAGGTGAAGATCCTAAACGTCAATTCGCCGGAGAAGGAACTCCTGCGCGGACAAATCGGCGTTTTCATTATTTATCAAAGGATGATACGGCAAAGCGTCTTAGTACTGCCTTTGATTCTGTTACTTTATATGGAGAGGATCCTGCCTACCGACCTGATATTTATGGGAAAATAGGGGAAAGCGGTGTGAGTGTATGTACACTTGAGGATATGAAAAAGCTATATGAAGGCTTTGACCTTTGTGCGCCATCCACCTCTGTATCGATGACAATTAACGGTCCTGCCCCGATTATTTTGGCAATGTTTATGAACACGGCGATTGATCAGCAGGTGAAAAAGAAGGAAGCAGAATTGGGTCGTCCACTAACAGCTCAAGAGCTAGGTGAAGTGAAGGCCTACACGCTCCAAACTGTAAGAGGAACCGTTCAGGCTGATATTTTAAAAGAAGATCAAGGTCAAAATACATGTATTTTTTCAACAGAATTTGCCTTAAGGCTAATGGGAGATATCCAGCAATATTTTATCGATCATAAAGTGAGAAATTATTATTCGGTTTCGATCTCGGGCTATCATATTGCAGAAGCTGGGGCAAATCCTATTTCTCAACTCGCCTTTACACTTTCTAACGGATTTACGTATGTAGAATATTACTTGAGCAGAGGAATGGATATTGACTCATTTGCCCCAAATCTGTCTTTCTTCTTTAGCAATGGGTTGGATCCTGAATACACGGTAATTGGACGTGTGGCACGAAGAATTTGGGCGACTGTGATGAGGGATAAATACGGCGCAAATGAACGAAGTCAAAAATTAAAGTATCATGTCCAAACATCCGGGCGCTCTCTTCATGCACAAGAAATTGAC
>DASQMK010000209.1:0-5218 GCA_035645575.1 Metabacillus sp. | reverse complement strand
AATCGATTTATGCCCTCCAGCCATATTCAACAACACCTTACTCATGGCTAGGATTGAACTTCACTCCGACGGCAAGTAAAACATCTGAGAAAGAAGTTGAGCCAAAATCCTCTTACCTTGTGGGAGACACAGTTGAACATGGAGACTTTACCTTCGAGGCTGGCGCGGGTAAAGTAGAAAATGATTGGTCAGGCCTCGGAGATGGTGATGGTCAACTCGGAGGAAGTAGTAAGCTGAGCGGTATTCACACCGGGGTTAAGCATGATACAGATATCATCGACAGCAGCTTCGATCTGCAAGTTGGAGCAGCTGAAGCACAAGCAAGTGTAGGGGGACAAAGTATATTTCCTTTAGTTAAAGCTGGAGGAACAGCCTATGCGGCAGAAATAAAAACACAGCTTGATAAAGAAATAGATTATGTTGGTCGTACAGGTTTACAAGCAAAAGGAGAGATCCTAAAGGCTAATGCGTATGTTGGAGTCGATAATAGCTCAATTGGTATTGGTGCAAAGGCGGCAGTAGCAGAAGGTGAAGTTTCAGGCATCCTACCAATTCCTTTTACAGATTACAATATTAAAGGTACAGTTGGAGCATCTGCAGTTGGTGCAGGAGGCGAAGCAAAAATAGGAAAAGAAACAATGATTGATCTTCGACTATTGCTTGGGATTAAACTCGGAATTAGCTTTGAAAAAGAATAATGCTTTTGTTAAGACATTTTTGAAAGGAGCGATTTGACAATGACAAACGGAATCAACTCCATCGTGATCGATAAAGGAACTGATTTACTCCCGATTGGTACGGTTGTGTTCGTAGAATCAATTGCACAATCGGTGATGATTTACGGAAGAATGCAGCAGCAAGCTGATCAGGATGAAAAAGTATGGGAGTATGTCGCATGTCCTTACCCGCAAGGACATATTTCAGATGAAACGAATGTGTTTTTTAACCATGAACAAATAAAGCAAGTTGTTTTCAAAGGGTTTGAATCTGAAGGTGAAAAGCTCATGAAAGAAAAGTTACAGTCTTTAAAACAAGGAAATGAATCATGAAGGCAATCATTAACTGGTTTATTGCACCATATCAAATTGTACGGTCAGAGTTGCAATTGTTTTCGGATTTAAAGAAGGAAGAAACAACTTCTAAAGAAGAGAAGATGAGAATCTTCCAATTACAAGTGTTTAATATCATGTTAGTTTTAGTATACTCATTGTTTTTGGGCGCCTTTTTTGTATATATCGGACTTCTTTTTGTTGCAGGTTGGTATGCTCTTTCAGGTATCGTAGTTGGTCTTATCATGATGAGCCTGATCAAATTCATGCAAGAAAAAAGGTATCTGAAACGTCGTGATGCTTTTATTAAAAATGACCCTACAATCATTAAATAGCAGAAAGGATAGGTTCAGTTGAAGAAACTAAGTTTAATCATCGCGATCTTTTTCATACTTATCGGCTGTAGTAATGACACTTCTTCAGAGAAGCAAACTGGTACAGAAGAAGCAAAGCCTGCAAGTACATCTACAGAGAATGAACTATCATACGAGGAAAAACAAAAAGAAATTGTGGATTTTATTAATGAAGATATGAACGAAATTGCCAGCTATGAAACAAAAGCAAATGAAGCATTGGCCACAGTATCTGGAGAAAATTTCAAAAATGATGAAGAGTTGTACGCTGTTTTGACAACTGAGGTCATTCCTGAGTATGAAAAGGCGATTGAGAAGGCCAAAGCACTTGAGGTGAATGTTGAAGAGCTAAAGCCAATAAAGGACAAAATAGAAGAGGCGCTAGGTGTTTATTACGACGCTCTTCTACTTGAAAAAGAAGCGTTAGAGAAAACAGATAAAGAATTAATCGAGCAATCTAATGAAAAGGGTAGTGAATATTTAACCGCAATCTCAGAATACCATGAAGAGATGGGGAAATTAGCGGAAGAATATGGAATTGATTACCAGATAACGAAATAAATCATACAGCCTATTATTGGGCTGTTTTTTGTTGCTTAGGAAATTATAAAATGCTTGAACTGTAGATAACTACTGCGACATCCAGCTCCAGCGCCTAGCCCCTCGAGGTCATAAGCTAATATAGAATTGAAGGCAAAGGACGCCTTCTATTCTAAATCATCTTATGCTTGTCGGGGCTGACCAAGGCGCTTGCGCTTTTGTTCTTCAATTTACAGTCATATTACTCCATTCAAAAATATACTGAGAGAGTGTGCCTTTAAATCATCACCACTTATCGACAAATTTCTCGGGAAATAAAAATAGTATTGTGAAGGAAATGTATTGCCCAAAATATTAAAAAAACCATGAATTTCCTGTTCAAATCTCACGAAAATGAAAAAAATTTAAAGAAACCCTTGTCCCTCTTGACTTTTCTTGCATATATCTTAAACCAAGCTAATAAAATGTTACAAACCTATCAAAGAGAGTGTTTGAGGTGAGGGATCGTGAGTGTAATTTTTAATCGCTGTAAAAGAGGCAACATACGATCATCTAAGAGAAATTCAGCCAAAGTGTCTTGGTATGCGAGTCTCATTTCACACTTCTCACATCCATATTAGGGAGGTCGAGTGGTGTGCACGATTACATCAAAGAACGCACAATCAAGATTGGGAAGTATATCGTGGAGACAAAGAAAACAGTTCGCGTCATTGCGAAGGAGTTTGGTGTTTCCAAAAGTACCGTCCATAAAGATTTAACGGAAAGGTTGCCCGAAATTAATCCTGATCTTGCGAATGAAGTAAAGGAAATACTTGATTACCATAAATCAATAAGACATTTACGCGGTGGAGAAGCAACAAAGCTTAAGTACAAGAAGGACGAGATTTTAGAGGAAGAGCCAGTGAAATAAAGAAAACTCGTCGATTGGCGAGCCTGTAAGGATGAAGACAGAGACGTAGTTGTTACTTACACTCATACTTAAAATCGGCCACTACGTCGAATAATACTCTGCGCTGCCAATTTATACTACTTATTGTATAAAAGAAATTCTATCTAGATCTAGATGAATCGACATTTTCCTACATACTTTACTTAAATAATTTTACAAAATCATACTATTTTTACGATTTTATGATAGAATATTTAATTAGGTTAGTATTTGGGATATGAAGATTTGCAAGGAGGATATAGATAGAATGTTTGCGAGGGATATTGGTATAGATCTTGGTACGGCTAACGTACTTATTCATGTGAAAGGGAAGGGAATTGTGTTAAACGAGCCTTCCGTTGTAGCCCTAGACAAAAATACTGGTAAAGTACTTGCCGTTGGTGAAGAAGCAAGACGTATGGTAGGACGTACTCCTGGGAATATTGTTGCCATTCGCCCATTAAAAGACGGTGTTATTGCAGATTTTGAAGTAACAGAGGCAATGCTAAAGCACTTTATTAACAAGTTAAATGTGAAAGGATTACTTTCAAAGCCACGCATGCTTATTTGCTGCCCAACAAATATAACATCTGTTGAGCAAAAAGCCATTAAAGAAGCTGCTGAAAAAAGCGGTGGGAAAAACGTATTTCTTGAGGAAGAGCCAAAGGTAGCAGCGATTGGTGCTGGTATGGACATCTTCCAACCTTATGGAAACATGGTTGTTGATATTGGCGGTGGAACTACAGATGTCGCTGTGTTATCAATGGGCGATATTGTCACCGCCTCTTCTATTAAAATGGCTGGGGACAAGTTTGATAATGAGATTTTGAACTACATCAAAAAAGAGTACAAGCTCTTAATAGGTGAACGGACAGCTGAAGATATTAAAATTAATGTTGCAACGGTATTCCCAGGCGCACGTTATGAAGAAATTAATATTCGCGGTCGTGATATGGTAACAGGCTTACCTCGAACGATTACAGTGAATTCAACAGAGGTGGAAACCGCACTTCGTGAACCAGTTGCTGCAATTGTACAAGCTGCTAAGAGTGTTCTAGAACGTACTCCTCCAGAGCTTTCAGCAGATATCATTGACCGTGGCGTTATTTTAACGGGCGGTGGAGCTCTACTTAACGGATTAGATCAACTTTTAGCTGAAGAACTAAAAGTACCAGTATTAGTAGCTGAAGCACCAATGGACTGTGTTGCAATAGGAACAGGAATTATGCTAGACAACATGGATAAACTTCCACGCAAAAAATTTGGTTGAGATATGATAAGAACCTGACTTAGTGCAGGTTCTTTTTTTTGCCATAGACATTGTGTGAGTGTGTAGAATCATGGCGGAATTTGTCTAATCGGAAATAAATGTGAAGTTGAAAGGATATAAAAAATGGCATCGAAACGATTTCCCTTAAGTATATAGACAAGCCGGAAAAAAAGAAATAGGAGTAGTGTCCTATAAGGGGAAATGTTTTTCCTAATAACTTACATGGAAAATATGAAAAAATGTAATGAGAAAACAGTCGTTCTCCTATATAATGAATGATAGGGAATTCTGTCGAAAGAGTTCATATGATCGGAAAAAACACGATTAAGGTGGGTTTACTCATGCTAAGAGGGTTATATACAGCAACTGCAGGGATGCTAACACAGCAGCGACGAACTGAAATGTTATCAAATAATATAGCAAATGCAAATACTGCCGGTTATAAAGCAGATCAGTCTACGATTCGCGCATTTCCAGAAATGCTCTTGCAGAGAATGGAGAATAAAACACTTCCAACTGTAAATGGGACGAATGTAACGGGTATTCAAACAATCGGCTCCCTAAATACAGGAGTTTATTTACAAGAAATGAGAAGCAGAGATATCCAAGGTGGACTAAAGGAAACAGGGGTTGTGACTGATATTGCATTAATAGAAGAAAATGTCCCATTACACCCTGAAACAAATGCAAAAGGTTCACTATTCTTTGCTGTTCAAAATCAAGCTGGAGAAGAACGTTATACACGTAACGGAAATTTTAACTTAGACAATAATGGCTTGTTGCTTTCTGATGGGAATCCAGTTTTGTCAACAGCTGGGCAACCAATTTCTATTCAATCTGGTGAGTTTAACGTAACAGAAGCTGGGGACGTTTTAGTTAATGGTGAGCCAGTCGCTCAAATTGATGTACGCTTTGCTGAAGACGTTCGTAATCTTGTGAAAGAAGGAAATGGGATTTACCGTACTTCAGACGGCCAAGCACTTCCTACAGCGATTAACAATGGAGATATTCGATACAATTTAAAACAAAAATATCTAGAAAACTCAACCGTTGATATCGGTCGTACATATACGGATAT
>DASQMK010000208.1:0-13469 GCA_035645575.1 Metabacillus sp. | reverse complement strand
TTTGATCAATTTCTCTTTTTAATAAACCTGTGAAAATTAAATAAGGAATGATGAAAATAGAATCTTCATCTGACTGATGAAGATCGACAATCATCTGCTTAAAACGAGGTTCTGCGGCTGTTAAAAAGCAAGTACGTACTTGTTTCAAATCTGATTTTCCTTGTAAATAAGAAGAAATTCCTTTTAAGTCCCTTACAACATCCATATCACTACTTCCCCTACCAACAAGAATAGCTGTGGATGAATTCGTAATAGGTGATTTTTCACTCATCTTATCAATTAACATATCGGCAAGGATCGGATCCACTCCAATCGGTTTACCATAAGTAACTTGTACATTCGGAAAAGCGGCTGATACATGAGCAACCTCTTCTGGAATATCAATTTTAGCATGTGCAGCTGTTAATAATAGGAGCGGGATAACTGCAATAGTTGTAGCACCCTTCTCCACACACGTTTTAAAGCCTTTTTCAATCGAGGGCTCTGCTAATTCTAAAAAGCACACTTCTTGAATAGGAGCTTGAATTCTCGGTTTTACTTTTTCAATAAATTCAACTGCCTCTTCTCGCGCTTTTGGAACTCGACTTCCATGACATACATATAAAACAGCTTGCTTCATAGTATTAGAGCCTCACTTTGTTCATTATTTACAACCATTTCCTCAAACCAACTGAGTTTTTCTCTTAACGAAACAACCTCACCAACAATAATCATACTTGGATTTGTGACATTTTCTTTGATTACTCGATCATAAATATCGTCAAGAGTTCCTGTCACTGTTCTTTGAACATTTGTCGTGCCCCAGTGTATAACAGCGACTGGTGTATGTCTATTTTTCCCATGTTTAATAAGCTGCTCAGAAATATACGGCAAATTGCTAACACCCATATAAATAGCAATGGTATCGATTCCTTTTGCTAGGGCTCCCCATTTGATTTCTTCATCAATGCCTTCTCTTCTATGTCCGGTTATAAAAGCGACACTTGCACTTAAGTCTCGATGGGTTACAGGGATTCCTGCATAAGCTGAAGCTGCGACACCAGATGTAATTCCCGGTACAATTTCATATAGAATATGATGGTTTCTTAACGCTTCAGCCTCTTCTCCTCCACGCCCAAAAATAAATGGATCTCCACCTTTAAGTCTTGTCACTGTCTTCCCACTTTTTGCGTACTTAATTAAAAAGTGATTGATTGTTTCTTGCTTCATTGTATGATAGTTTGGTAGCTTCCCACAATAGACAAGCTCACAATCTTTCTTTGCATGTTTAAGAATCTCTTTATTCACTAAACGATCATATAAAATCACGTCTGATTGTTGAATACATTTAAGTGCTTTAATTGTTAATAAATCTTCGTCTCCAGGACCTGCTCCAACTAAAAACACCTTCGACATGAAAGCCCTCCTCCCTACCTAGATGAAATAGCAAGAGTTCGTTTTTTCCGAAAATGAAAGTAATAGCAATTGGTATAAACCAATTGCTATTATCATAAACCATTTTCAGTTCAAATTATTGTTGAATTAAGCCTTTTTCTACAAGGAAATTAACAATTTGCTTCACTGATGCTTCAATATCTTGAGCTTCTGTATCAACTGTAATCGCTGGATTTTCTGGCTCTTCATAAGGTGAATCAATACCAGTGAAATGCTTAATTTCATTATTTCGTGCTTTTTTATATAAGCCCTTTGGATCACGAACTTCACATTCATCTAAAGAACATTTTACATAAACCTCAAAGAATTCATTTTCAGAAAGAATATCTTTGACTTGTTGTCTGTCTTCACGGAAAGGTGAAATAAATGCTGTTAGCACAATTTGCCCACTATCAACAAAAAGTTTTGAAACCTCACCGATACGGCGAATATTTTCTTTTCGGTCTTCATCTGTAAATCCAAGGTCTTTATTTAATCCATGTCGGATATTATCACCGTCAAGAACATATGCTTGAATATTTGATTCATACAAATACCTTGCAAGTGCGTTAGCTAATGTTGATTTTCCAGACCCCGAAAGACCAGTAAACCATAAAACATAGCTCTGGTAGTTATTTTTTTTTCTTCTTTCTTCTTTTGTAACAGACGCATCATGCCACACAATATTATTCGCTGCCATGCTTAAGTCACCCTCCTTATGAATTAACAGTTTCCCTCATACCTTTAATTAATACTTCTACAACCTCTTTACGACTGAAGGTGCTTGGAGGTAGTTCCCCATTACGAAGCATTGCACGAACCTTTGTACCTGAAAGAATCACACGATCCTCTTTACCATGTGGACATGTTTTTGAAGAAGCCATTCCTTCACATTTTGTGCAGTAAAAGCTATGTTCAAAGAACATTGGTGTGATTCCTAGTTCATCAGCTGTAAAGTTAGAGAAAATTTTCTGAGCATCATACGTTCCATAATAATCACCAACACCTGCATGATCTCTACCTACGATGAAGTGTGTACAACCATAGTTTTTACGAACTAATGCATGGAAAATGGCTTCACGTGGACCAGCATAGCGCATTGCAGCTGGGAAAACAGCAAGGTGTACACGATCTTCAGGGTAATAGTTCTTTAACAATACTTGATAGCTTTCCATACGAATATGTGCTGGAATATCATCTGATTTTGTTTCACCTACTAATGGATTTAAGAATAAGCCATCAACTGTCTCTAGTGCAGTTTTTTGAATATATTCGTGAGCGCGATGAACAGGATTCCGAGTTTGGAATCCAACAATTGTGTTCCAGTTTAACTCTTCGAATTTCGCTCTCGATTCATTAGGATCTAAATAGAAATCGGCAAATTTCTTCTCTGGACGTTTCACTAATGTGATTTCTCCACCTACATAGACGTTTCCACGTTCAAACATTTTTTTTACACCAGGATGTGCTAAATCATCTGTACGATAAACATTTATTGCTTCTTTTTGTTTATCAGGCGTGAAAATATCCGCAATTTTAATTGTGCCATATGTAACTTGATCTGACACAAGGCGTACTTCCTCACCAATTGTTAATAAAGCAGCTTTTTTCTCATTTACAGGCAATGTGATTGGAATACTCCATACAACACCATTTTTCAATTTCATATTCTCAACAACAGATTCATAATCTTCGCGTGAAAAGAATCCTTCAATTGGGCTATATCCACCAATTGCAATAAGTTCAAGATCACTTAACGAAATTGCATCTAATTCAATTTCGTTTTGAATATGTGATACATCTGCGCCTAAAGATAATTTTTGAATTAATGTTCCTCCATGTGGAAGTAAGCTCATTGTTCAATTCCTCCAAATTAAAATGTATTATTTGTGAAAGGATAACGTATATCCCTATTATCCTAATTAAATAAAACCAATATGAATAATAGGGATTATACCCTTAAATTCCCCCGCCCTCTTCATGAACGGCACGCTTTTCCCGTTTACTCGCCTTCATAAGACTATTTGCACCAATAGTAGCGAGTAGTAAACTAGCTAACACAAAGATTGTATATAAATCACTTTCTAAAAACAATTTCACTAAGAAATAAGACATTGTTAGTGAAACAAGTGGGGAAATTAACCAAACCATCAACATATTTTTAACAATTTTTTGTTGAAAAACATTTGCACCTGATTTTGCAATACCAATTCCTAAGATAGAAGAAGTCGTAATTTGAGTTAATGGAACTGGAATTCCAAAAATAGATGCGATAATAACAAGTGTCGCTCCTGTACCTGAAATGAGCACACCTTCTATTTTAGAAAAATTCGTGATTTTTTTTCCATTCGTTTCAAGCACTCGACGTCCTAAAAATAACGCACCAAGTGCAACAAATACCCCTCCATATAAGGTTCCGTTTGAAACTGTCAGAATACCTGCACTTACAAGTGGTCCCACTGCATTTGCTACGTTATTCATACCTGCAGAAAAAGCCTCAAAAAAGCCTGCAAAAATAAGTAAATAAGTGATCAGCTTTCCTTGAAAGTTCAGCTTTTCATTAAGTTTGAATTTGTGAAGAACCTTAATAAATAAATAGGCGATTCCAAAAGATATGATAGGAACAATAAACCAAAACATGACGATATAAAGTAAATTATTAACGTATAATGCTTGGTATGCAATCCCAACACCTACAACAGCACCTACAGTTACTTCACTAGTAGAAAGCGGTATACCTAATAGGTTTGATAAAAACAAGGAGAAAGTTGCTGAAAAAAGGATGATGATCACCAATTTTATTGAAATTAATGAGGAAGGAATAATTCCTCCACTAATTGTTTTGACAACCTCTCCACCGCCAATAACAGCTCCTAATATGACTCCGATCCCACATAAGATTAAAGCATTTCTTGGTCGTATAATTGCTCCCGAGCCGTATGCAACACCCATTGAGGCTGCAGCACCGCTAGCCCCAATATTCATTGCAAAAAAGAAGCTAATAATGATGGCAATGATCTCTAACATTGATTTATCCTCCTATTGGTGGAGGCCACATTCTGTTTTCATTTGCCCTGACCATCGTCCTGATCTTAAATCATTTTCATCATAAGCTGGCTTCGTGCAATGAAAACAACCGATACTAGGGTATCCTCTATCATGTAATGGATTGTATGTTAGATCGTTTTTATGCACGTATCTCCATACATCTTTCCATGTCCAATGAATGAGTGGGCAAATCTTTACTGAATGAAAGCGTTCATCCCTATTAATATAATTTACATGTTTTCTTGTTTCAGACTGTTCACGTCTCAGACCTGAAATCCATGCAGTTGCACCGTTTAAAGTATCCGTTAATGGGACAATTTTACGGATATTACAGCATTGATTAGGGTTCGTCTCCCACAATTTGTCACCATATTGCTCAGCTTGTTCTTCAAGAGTTAATTCAGGTTTCTTTAGCTCAATATTTAGTGAAGGATATTTTTCTTTCACTTTATCAATTAATTCATATGTTTCCTTAAAGTGAACATCTGTATCTAGGAAAACAATTTTGGCATCGGGTTTTACTTTTGAAATTAAATCAATTAATACGATTCCCTCTATACCGAAGCTGCATGCATACACAACCTCTTCTCCGTATTTGTCATACGCCCAATTAATTACATTTAGAGCACCTTTATATGTTTCATCAACCTCAAAATCATTATTTGGTTCAGTCCAGTTTTCATATGTTAACATACGATTCACCTCTTTCTATCATACTGTTAAACTCGGGTTTAAATCCCCTTTATTCACACATTAATACTCGGGATTAAGTGTAAAACCTATCAACATAGTATGAATTATACACCTATTCTGTGATTTGACAATACATTTGCATAGTCAATTTATAAATATTTTTAACTTTTTCATAAGATCATAGACAAAAGTACATTGTTCAGCCCTGAAAGCACAAGACCTTTGCAATATATCATATTAATTCAAAATTTTAGCATAATTTCAACAAATGTCAACCCGAGTTTATTGATCGGATTAATATTTTTTACTAACTATTATTCTTCTATTCACGTTTTTTTCTGAAACAACATATATTTTGAAGTTGAGAAGGAGGAGTTATATTGGAAGGATACTTTCCATAAATTTGATCTTTGTTATGATTGCCTTTTATTTCTTTTGTCTTTTCATGGCACATGTTTTAATGTACAAGACAGATCCTGCAATTTGGTATCAACTTAAAAGCATTAGTGGCTCGTTTCTATTTTCAGTACAGGTATTGTATTGTGTTGTGTTAAATAATATAAAAACACCAAGACGGAAGCTTTATATCTTTTCATTTTTCTACTATGTGCCGCAAGCTACTTTGCTTTTTTAACCTTAACCATTTACAGTTAATCATAACTTTAATAAGCGTTTTGTTTACGAACAAAACGCTTATTTTTATTAAAAATGCTAGATTTATCCCTCAAGCCATTTTTCTGAAGATGGTTCTTCTCTCCACATTTTTAGCTTGTTAATATCTTGTTCTGTTACATAGCCTTCTTTTGCAGCAACTTCTACAAGAGTATCATAATCACATAATGAGTGAGATTTTATATTCGCTTCATTTAATTTGGATTTTCCCAGGGCAAGATCGTATGTAAAGATCGATACAATCCCAAGGACTTCGCAACCAGCAGCACGAAGAGCTTCTACTGCTGTAATAGCACTACCACCAGTTGAAATTAAATCTTCTACAACTACAACTTTTTGATTTTCAGAAACTTTACCTTCGATCTGATTTCCCTTACCATGTCCCTTTGCCTTGCTACGTACATAACACATAGGTAGATTTAATTTATCACTTACCCATGCTGCATGAGGAATACCAGCTGTAGCGGTACCTGCTACTACCTCTACCTCTGGGTAATAATCTTTGATTAAAGAAGCAAGCCCTTCAGCTATATCGGTTCTTATAGCAGGGAATGAAAGAGTAAGGCGATTATCACAGTAGATAGGTGATTTTAACCCACTTGACCATGTAAAAGGATCATTTGGTTGTAGATATACTGCCTTAATTTCTAATAGATGTTTTGCGATTTTTTGCTTCATTCCCCGATTTCCTCCCATGCTTTTTTTACATTTACATATGCTTCATAAGGATTCTTTGCCTTTGTAATACTTCTACCTACAACAATGGCTGTTGATCCTAAACGTCTCGCCTGATCAGGTGTTGCAATTCTTGTTTGATCATCTGATGAATCTTCTTTCATTCGAATACCTGGAGTAACTGTCATAAAAGAGGTTCCTAGCTTCTGATTAAGACGTTCAACCTCATGTGTTGAGCAAACGACCCCTTCTAGCCCACTTTCCTTCGCCATTTGAGCATAATGAAGGACAATATCATTAATATCTTCTTTTATCAAAAGCTCTTCTTCTACCATCGATTGTGAAGTACTTGTAAGTTGTGTAACAGCGATACATGCAGGACGTTTTTTTCCTTCTGGAGTTCCGGCCTCTAAGCCTTCAATTGCTGCCTGCATCATCTTTTTTCCACCAGCAGCATGAACATTGACTAAATCAACTTCAAGCTTAGCTAATCCACGCATCGCCTGTTTAACAGTGTTTGGGATATCATGGAGTTTCAAGTCAAGGAAGATTTTATGTCCTAATTGTTTGATATATGAAATAATCGATGGACCTTCTTGATAGAACAATTCCATTCCTACTTTTACATATAGTGTTTCATTTTTAAACTGTTGCAGAAAATGATCTACTTCTTGTCGATCTTGAAAATCAAGAGCTATAATTAGGGGTCTTTCCATTTTCTTTCCAACTCCTTCCAACACAGTCTGTTACATGTTCAAAGCCAAGCTCTTTTAGCCTTGCAGGAAGCTGTTCAATGATCTCAGGACAAACATAGGGGTTAACAAAATTAGCTGTTCCAACAGCAACTGCACTAGCACCTGCATATAAAAATTCAATGACATCGTCAACATTTTGTATGCCACCCATCCCAATAATCGGAATATTCACAGCTTGGCTAACTTCATATATCATGCGAATGGCAACTGGCTTAATGGCTGGACCTGATAATCCACCGGTTTTGTTTGCAATAACTGGTTTGCCTGTTTTTAGATCAAGTCTCATTCCAATGAGTGTGTTGATCATTGTTAAGCCATCTGCTCCAGCTTGCTCAATTGCTTTTGCCATTTCAACAATATTTGAAACATTTGGTGACAGCTTTACATATACAGGGACAGCAGATACTTCTTTTACTACTTTCGTAAGCTGTGCGGCTACTTCAGGGATTGTTCCAAATGCAATTCCACCAGTTTTTACATTTGGGCATGAAATGTTTAACTCAAGTGCATGAACATTTGGAGCCTGACTAATTTTTTCTGCCACATATACATAGTCCTCTATTTGAGATCCAGCTACATTCGCAATAATTGGTACATCATACTGATTAAGCCAAGTTAGTTCTTCTGACATGACCTTTTCAACCCCTGGATTTTGAAGCCCGATCGCATTCAACATACCTGCTTCTGTTTCAGCTACACGAGGAGTCGGGTTTCCAAAGCGAGGCTCTTGGGTACTAGCTTTAATCATGATAGAGCCAAGCTGACTTAAATCATAAAATTGACTGTATTCTCTTCCAAAGCCGAAGCAACCTGAAGCCGGCATAATTGGGTTTTTTAATGATAAACCAGGTAATTGGATGTCTAACATGATAAAATCACCTCTCCAGCCTTAAATACAGGTCCATCACTACATACTTTCTTATAAGTTGTTCCTGTTGGATCATCAGCTGTGTGACATACACAAGCGAAACATGCTCCAACACCACAACCCATTCGTTCTTCTAAAGATAAAAATAGTGGTTTGTGGCCATGAAGTTTTTCTAGTGCTCTAAGCATTGGTGTAGGGCCACATGTGTACATAGTGTCGAACTTTAGGTCATGATCTTTAATAGCATCTGTAACAAATCCCTTATAACCGTAGGAACCATTATCTGTTGTAATGATTGTCTCTCCCAATTTAGAAAACTCTGCTTCTAAAAAAACCGCTTGTTTGGATTGGAACCCTAAAACATGTTGTACAATAACACCTTTTTTTACCAATTGTCTTGATAATTCAAGTAAAGGAGGAACACCAATTCCTCCACCAACTAGTAAAGCAGTCTGTCCACTTTCCATTTGGTCTATTGGAAAACCGTTTCCTAATGGACCTAGCACATCGACAACATTCTTAACGTTCTTTTTAGAAAGGAGCTGAGTTCCAGCTCCTTCTGCACGGTAAATCATGGTGAATTGCTTTTGTTCTTTATTGATCTCAGAGATGCTAATCGGTCTTCTTAAAAGAGGAGTAGATCCTTCTGACACCTTTAAGTGTACGAACTGACCAGGGTTTCCCATTTCTAATACAAGGTCACCTTGTAATGTTAACTGAAAAATCTGTTCCGCTATTTTTTCGTGCTTTGTCACGACCATTAGTTCTTTTTTTATCACGTTAGGCTCACCTCTAGCTGCTTGTTGATCTTTGGCATTGTATCTGTAGAGAATGTCATGGATTCAAGGACACGTAAAATTGCTACAGCTGTATCTAAAGATGTTAAACATGGAATACCATTTTCTACTGATTCACGGCGAATTTTAAAGCCGTCTCTTGCTGGTTGTTTTCCTTTCGTTAACGTGTTAATCACAAACTGTGCTTCACCTGTTCGGATGACTTCTAATAAACTTGGTTCTTCTGCTCCAATTTTGTTTACTACTTTTGCTGGGATGTTATATGTTTTTAAATAACTTGCCGTACCGCTGGTTGCTAGAATTTGATAGCCAATTTGATGGAATCTTCTTGCAATCTCTAAGCCTTCTTCTTTATCTTTGTCTGCTACTGTTAATAAAACAGAGCCATGATTTTTAATTTGGATACCAGAAGCAACTAGAGCTTTGTAAAGAGCTTTTTCAAGGGTAACATCTTTGCCCATTACCTCACCTGTTGATTTCATTTCTGGACCTAATGTAATGTCAACTCGGCGTAATTTCGCAAATGAGAAGACAGGGGCCTTAACATATACTCCCTCACTCTCAGGGTATAAGCCTGTTTCATAGCCAAGATCGGTCAACTTTGCTCCAAGGATCACCTTTGTTGCTAGATTTGCCATTGGCACTCCAGTAATTTTACTTAAAAATGGTACTGTACGGCTTGAACGCGGGTTAACTTCCAGGACGAAAACCTCACCTTTTGATAAAACAAATTGGATATTTAGGAGACCAATGATGTTTAAACCTTTTGCTAATTTTATTGTATAATCCACAATGCTGTTTTTAATTTCTGCGGATAAAGATTGTGGTGGATATACAGCAATTGAATCTCCAGAGTGAACTCCTGCACGCTCAATATGTTCCATGATTCCTGGGATTAATACTGTTTCCCCGTCTGAAATCGCATCAACTTCAATTTCCTTACCAGTTAAATATTTATCAATTAATACTGGATGCTGAGGATTAATTTTCACAGCATTGTGCATATAGTGTAAAAGTTCAGCTTCTTGATAAACAATTTCCATCGCACGACCACCTAGTACGTAAGAAGGTCTTACTAATACCGGGTAACCAATTCCCTCCGCTATTTTAACTGCCTGTTCCACAGAAGTAGCTGTTTTACCTTGTGGCTGAGGAATACCTAATGTTGCTAGTGTATGTTCAAATTTGTCACGATCTTCAGCGCGATCTAAGTCTTCAAGTGATGTACCAAGAATTTTAACTCCTCGAGCTTGAAGTTCATCAGCTAAGTTGATAGCTGTTTGACCACCAAATTGGACAACAACTCCTTTAGGCTTTTCAAGATCGATGATATGCATCACATCTTCAATTGTAAGTGGTTCAAAGTAAAGCTTGTCTGAAATACTGAAGTCTGTTGAAACTGTTTCAGGGTTGTTATTCACGATGATCGCTTCATAACCAGCTTCCTTGATTGCCCAAACTGAGTGAACGGTTGCGTAATCAAACTCTACACCTTGCCCGATACGAATTGGACCTGAACCAAGGACAACAACACTTTCACGATCCGATACAAATGATTCGTTTTCATCCTCATATGAACCATAGAAGTACGGTGTTGCTGATTCAAACTCTGCGGCACATGTATCTACCATTTTGTAAACTGGGATAATGTCAGCCTGTTTACGTAACTCATAAACTTCACGGTCATTTGTATTCCATAGTCTTGCAATCTCTGAATCCGCAAAGCCCATTTCCTTGGCTGTTTGTAATGTTGTAAGTTCATATGGATTTTCTTGTATATGTTTTTCTTGAGAAATAATTTTTTCAATTTTCATTAAGAAGAATAGATCAATTTTGCTCCAATCATGGATCGTTTCTTTTGTGACACCTCTTCTAAGTGCTTCTGCGATGTAGAATAAACGCTCATCTCCTGCTTTACGGATTCGTTTTTCGATTAGCTCATCCGTGAACTGGCCCGCATCTTTTAAACGTAGGTAATCAACATCTGATTCTAATGACCGAACAGCTTTTAATAGTGATTCTTCAAGCGTACGTCCAATGGCCATAACTTCCCCAGTTGCTTTCATTTGTGTACCTAAGTGACGGTTTGCTGATTCAAATTTATCAAATGGCCAACGTGGAATTTTTGACACGATATAATCTAATGCCGGCTCAAAGCATGCATATGTTCGACCTGTAACAGGGTTTTTCATTTCATCTAGTGTAAGTCCTACAGCAATTTTCGCAGCAAGCTTCGCGATTGGATAACCTGTTGCCTTTGAAGCTAGCGCGGAAGATCTACTTACACGTGGGTTAACCTCGATAATATAGTAGTTGAAGCTATGTGGATCAAGTGCTAGTTGAACATTACATCCACCTTCGATTTTTAATGCACGAATGATCTTTAATGAAACATTACGTAATAATTGGTATTCACGATCACTTAGTGTTTGACTTGGTGCAAATACAATCGAGTCACCAGTGTGAACACCAACAGGATCAAAGTTTTCCATATTACATACTACAATGGCATGGTCACTTGAATCACGCATCACTTCATATTCAATTTCCTTGAAGCCTGCAATGCTTTTTTCTAATAAGCATTGTGTAACAGGGCTGTTTTTCAAACCACTTGTCACAATTTCAATAAGGTCTTCTTCGTTTTCACAAATTCCTCCACCAGTTCCACCTAATGTATAAGCTGGTCTAACGATAACTGGGTACCCAATTTGATTAACAAACGCTTTTGCTTCCTCTAAATTATGAATGATTTCACTTTCAGGTACAGGTTCATTTAATTCATTCATTAATTGTCTAAAAAGATCACGATCCTCTGCTTGCTTGATCGCTGAAAGTTTTGTTCCTAAAATTTCTACTCCACACTCTTCAAGTACACCAGATTCAGCAAGCTCAACTGCCAGGTTTAACCCTGTTTGGCCACCAAGTGTTGGAACAAGAGCATCTGGACGTTCTTTACGAATAATATTGCTTAAAAACTCTAATGTAAGGGGCTCGATGTAGACTTTATCTGCAATTTCCGTATCTGTCATAATCGTTGCTGGATTTGAGTTTACTAGAACAACTTCATAGCCTTCCTCTTTTAACGCGATACACGCTTGTGTTCCCGCATAATCGAATTCTGCTGCTTGACCGATAACGATTGGACCTGAACCGATAACAAGAATTTTATTGATGTCTGTACGTTTTGGCATTATAGAACCCCTTCTTTCTTATTAGCTTCAATCATAGTTAAAAATTGATCAAATAATCCGTTCGCATCCTCTGGACCAGGTGAAGCTTCTGGATGATATTGAACCGTAAATGCAGGTGATTGTTTATGTTTTAACCCCTCAACTGTTCCATCGTTTAAGGCAATATGTGTAACTTCTAAATCAGTTGCTTTAATAGATTCTTCTCTCACTGTATATCCATGGTTTTGAGAAGTGATATCCACTTTACCTGTGCTTAACTCTTTGACAGGATGATTTGATCCACGATGACCAAACTTCATTTTTTCTGTATCAGCTCCACAAGCTAGAGCAAATAGCTGGTGACCTAAACAGATTCCGAATAAAGGTACCTTCCCTAAAACGCCTTTAATCATTTCAATAGCTTCTGGTACATCCTTTGGATCTCCAGGTCCGTTTGAAAGCATAATTCCGTCAGGCTTTAACTGTAATACTTCCTCTGCGGTAATATTATGTGGAACAACGACGATATCACAATTTCTTTTATTAAGTTCTCGTAAAATACCGTGTTTCATCCCAAAATCAACTAATACAACACGATGACCTCTACCTGGGCTAGGATATGCTGTTTTTGTTGATACAACTTGCACTTGGTTTGTCGGTAGTTCCGTTCCTTTTAATTTTTGAATCACTTCTTCAGGGTTTGCATCAGCTGAACAGATTGCTCCCTTTAATGTTCCATGCATACGAATGATTCTCGTTAGCTTTCTAGTATCAATTCCTGCAATACCAGGTATATTTTTCATTTTAAAATATTCATCAATTGTATATTCACTTCTCCAGTTAGAAGGATAATCACAAAATTCTTTTACAACAAATCCGTTAATAAAAGGTGTAATTGTTTCAAAATCATCTCGGTTAATCCCATAGTTTCCAATTAACGGGTATGTTAATGTTACGATTTGACCACAGTATGATGGATCCGATAAAATCTCCTGGTAGCCTGTCATCCCTGTGTTAAAGACAACCTCACCGAAATTTTCTTTATTACTTCCAAATGCGTCACCTAGAAATACTGTTCCATCTTCTAAAATTAATTGTCTTTTCATACTGTGATGCCTCCCTTTTCCCATGCAATGTTTCCATCTACGATTGTTAATGTTGGCCAGCCCTTACAGTTCCAGCCTGTGAATGGTGTATTTTTTCCTTTTGATAAGAATTCATTAGGATCAATGCTTGCTTCATTGTTTAAATCAAGGACAGTAATGTCAGCTGCTTCACCAACTTTTAGTGAGCCTCCTGCTAATCCAAACGCTTTTGCAGGTTCAATAGTTAAAAAGTCAATTAGTTGTTTTAATGTTAATTTTTTCGTTAACACGAA
>DASQMK010000207.1:0-1801 GCA_035645575.1 Metabacillus sp. | reverse complement strand
GGTCTCTATTTGATGGAAACGCTCATGGATGAAGTCCGTGTACTTGTTAACTCAGGAGTAACGGTCTTTATGATCAAGTATTTAAGCGGGGAGCGAATTGATCATGGCACAACCATCTCAAAATATGAAACTAACTAATGAAGAGGTAATCGAGTTTATTCTTGAGTTCCAGCGGAATGAATGTGAAAGGGCTCAATTAGCACTCGTTGAACACTATACAGGCTTAGTTGAGACCTTAGCGAAAAAATATTCCAAAGGGAAAAGTTTCCACGATGATTTAAGGCAGGTTGGAATGATAGGTCTATTAGGCGCGATTAGAAGGTTTGACCCAGCTGTTGGAAAGCCGTTTGAGGCATTCGCAATTCCAACAATTATTGGTGAAATTAAGAGGTTTTTAAGGGATAAAACATGGAGTGTGCATGTTCCGAGAAGAATTAAAGAATTGGGTCCTAAAATCAAAGCGGCAGTAGAAAAATTAACGAATGACAATCAACGTTCACCTAAAGTGCAGGAAATTGCTGAATACTTAGACGTGACGGAAGAGGAAGTTCTGGAAACAATGGAAATGGGAAAAAGTTATCAAGCCTTATCTGTTGATCATTCAATTGAAGCGGATTCTGATGGAAGTACAGTCACTATACTTGATATAGTTGGCTCTCAAGATCAGGGATACGAGAAAGTAAATCAAAAGCTTATGTTACAAAGTGTATTGCATGTCTTATCCGAGAGAGAAAAAGAAATCATCGAATGTACCTTTATTTTAAATAAAAGTCAAAAAGAAACTGGTGAGCAACTTGGAATCTCACAAATGCATGTGTCGAGGTTACAAAGAAGAGCGATTCAAAAACTGAGAGAAGCATTGTCAAAAGATATGCCGCCGGAGCTAAATAGATGATTGTCAAAGAGTCTAATCAACATGTTCATACACTAGCTTTTCAACTACCTAAGGAAGGTAAATCATGTTGTGGTGATAGCTTTTATATAAAAACAACAGATAACTTTATGATTTGTGCTTTAGCTGATGGTCTCGGAAGTGGTGAACGAGCGAACGAATCATCTGCTGCTATCAGTTCATTAGTTGAAAAACAATATGATGAAGACGTCGAAGTTTTAATGCAATTGTGTAACAATGAACTTAAAGATAAGCGCGGAGCAACAGTTTCAATCTTAAAGGTGGATTTTCATACTAAGAGCTTTACTTATAGCTCAGTCGGGAATATTCGATTTATGCTTTATGTACCTTCAGGAACATATATTTATCCCCTTCCAATACTAGGCTATTTATCAGGTAAACCACAAAAGTATCGAACACAAACATATTCCTATGAAACAGGTTCAAAGTTTATCATTCATACGGATGGTTTAGTGTTTCCTGGAGTAAAGGCATTGTTGAATAGAGGAGATTCTGTTGAAGAACTATCACGACAACTTGACGTTTATACCAAAAATAGAAATGATGATCTAACATACATAGTCGGTCAGCTCTTTTAACTTCTTTAGCTGGTCGGCTATTTTTTATACGTTAAGATTAGATAAATTCTCAGCGTAGCAGATTATTCGACGCAGTGGCCAATTTCTAGTATCTAGAAGACAAAGAACGTCTTCTATTCATTTGCGTCTTATTTGTCCTAGGCTGACTAAGGCGCTTGCGCTTTTGTTCTTGCTTAGGAAATTATAAAATGCTTGAACTGTGGATAACTACTTCGACATCCAGCTCCAGCGCCTAGCCCCTCGAGGTCATAAGTTAATATAGAATTGAAGGCAAAGGACGCCTTCTATTCTAAATCATCTTATTTGCCCT
>DASQMK010000206.1:0-3147 GCA_035645575.1 Metabacillus sp. | reverse complement strand
TTTGCAGTCAAATTCCATAGGCGAAAGCATAAGTTTTTCTTATATAATCATCCGTAAAATTTTTGATACTAAAAAAAGAACCTTTTTAAAACAAGGTTCTCAGTGTGTAGACAAAGTAAAATTGCAAGCCCTTCAGACTGATTGCTAACGCTTGCCTTTCGAGGCACGAAGCCTTGTGAGGAGCGGAGTTACCGGAGTTGGTAATGAGCACCGCAGCAAGGTGAGTAACGAAGAAAGCGAGCGTTTGTCAACAGTCTGAGAACCTTTTTAAAACAAGGTTCTTTTAGTGAGTTATTGGTTAATCATCATGATCATCATTTTCAAATTCAAGAACATCTTTTGTTTTAGCATCAATTGTTATTTCTGCTTCTCCGGTAGCTGTTCTAAATTCCATATCGTACACATATCTGCCATCATCTTCATCAAAATCAATCTCTATAAGTTCTCCATTAATTTTCGTTTTCGCTAATTCGATTGCTTCCTCTTCTGTAATAAAAGAAGAATTCGATATACTTTCAGCATTGATATCATCGTCATCGTCTTTTTCTTTAACTTTGTTTACTTTTGCTGTAGTTCCATCGATATAAAGATCATAATCCTTTTGACCTTTGTCAATCTCCACTTCATAAACAGGTTGACCGTTGTGATTTTCTAGTTCTATATCCTCAACAACTCCATCAACCTTCTTTAATGCAGCCTCTTTTGCTTTTTCGATCCCTATGTTTTCAGTTTTTTCTTGAGCGTAACTATGGTTAACCGCTACAGCACCACCTAATACCACTACCGTTGCTAATGAGACTGTGATCAATTTCTTCATTTCTTTTTCCTCCTTATTGTTTTGTTCTTACATACTTAACTTTAACCAGCTTAAATGAGAGGAAAAGGAAAGGAAGATTAAAATTTGATGAGAAAACTCTAAGATTTTTTAAGAATCCTTATCATCTCCTTGATCTTCCCATGTAATTGAAATCACTTCTTTTTTATATGCATCAATTTGTACCGTCGCATCACGATCTTCATTAGTTTCAATTTCAATGAGATAATAGGGTGTTTGTCCTTCACGTTCTATGAAGTCGACATCATCTACTTCTCCTTGAACTTTTTTAAGAGCTACATCCACTGCTTCAGATTCTGATAAAAGTCTTTGCGAGGTTTTAATTGAATTAATAATTTCTCCTGTGTACGGGTCAATTGATAATGTGTGCTCTTCATTTTCTATTTCCACAATTGCTTGGTAATACGGGGTTTCTTCTTGGATAAGTTCAATTGATTTAATGATACCTTGTTTAGAGATTTTCAATTTCACTTCATCTTCTGTTAAAAGTTCCTTTGTATTTTCTTTAGGTATATTTTCATTATTTTGTTCTTGTTGCTCAATAGACACAACTCCTCCGTTAATCGCATCAATGATTATAAGGTACGTCCCCGTTTCTGCTTTTAACACAAAATGATACTCATTCTTTTTTCTGGATGTTTCAATAATTTCACCTTGATATTTTTCTAATGCCTTGTTTTTTGCCTCTTGTTCAGTTAAAGCTTGTGCTTCTGATGTTGGACCCCATATTTTAATACTTGTAAAAACAACCAAGCCAGCAATGACGATACTACCCAAAAATAAGAACCATTTTTTTCTATTCATTTTTCACCTCCATTACTTTTTTATCTTAGTATAGGATAGACACATGAGAATTTGCTGAGAAGCATATCTTACTTTCATGAAATTTTCTACAAGAATAGTGTCACAGTTGTTCCTGCTCCTTCAACACTTTCAAGCTGAATTTCTATGCCAATGGCTTCGGCAATTTCCTTTGCCATTGAAAGTCCTAAACCACTTCCTCCTTTCTTACGTGTTCGTGCCTTATCCACACGATAAAAACGGTCAAAGACTTTAGTTAAATCACTCCTTGGAATTCCAATCCCCCTGTCCGTTATACGGATACATGGTTGTCCCTCGTTTTTTCCTATATAAATAGAAATTTTCTCATCACTATATTTTTTTGCATTATCTAAAAAAATAAATAGCAACTGCTTTAATTTCTGAGCATCTGTTGTCGCATAAACCATGTCATTAAATTCCAATTCAATTGTTCTTCCATAGGCATTTTGAAAAATAATAGATGATTCCTTCACTAGTTCAGTTATATTGATCTCTTTCATTTCTATATTCCATTTTTCATCATGCTTAGCTAATAATAGGAGCTGTTCAATCATGTCTCTCATTCTAACAGCTTCTGAATGAATAGCTTCAATGGATTCATCAATTACTTCTGGTCGTTGTTTCCTTCTTCTTTTCACTAAATCTGCATAACTTTCAATAATCGTTACGACTACTAAAACAATTTTTAGCACGGAAAGAATTTCATTCGTCGTGTCCATGCTTTTGGTTACCTGCAGGTTCACAATATTTCCATCTGACCAAATAATAGGAATCGAAGAAAAAGCATATTGCTTATTCTCATAAGTGATAATTTCACTTTTTTCCCCTGTATCATACTCTCCATTCTTTTTATTTAAGGCTGTTTCAGAATTTGATGTAATCGTTGTGACTGGATTTCCGTCTGCTGATAAAACTTGGATCATACCATCAACTGGTACATATGCAAGCAGCAAATCTTTTGGATTTACTTGCTTTATTCCTTTACTTACATCTATTGCCATTTTCTCAGTTTCAGCTTTTATTTGTTCAAGCTCATTGTCAATCATCATATTGCTAAACACCATGTAAATGGATGTATTCATGAGAAGGATAAGCAAAATAAATAAAAAGGCAGTATATAAATTGATTTTATTTCGAAGCTTCATTTAATTTCCTTTAAGACGTAACCAACGCCACGTACTGTATGAATGAATGGATAATCAAATGGAAAATCGATCTTTTTACGTATGTATCGGATATACACATCAACTACATTTGTATCACCAAAATAGTCATACCCCCATACTGCCTCAAGTATTTGCTCACGGTTAAGGACTTGCCTCTTATTTCGAAGAAGGAATAAAAGCAAATCATATTCTTTAGGTGTTAAATCAATTTCATGATCACCTCTTATCACTTCTCTTGTTTTTTCATTAACCCTCAATTCTCCTGCAACAAGCCAATCATTCAAATGATCTTGTTCACTTTTTTGCGGAATATTTGAACTCATT
>DASQMK010000205.1:0-2908 GCA_035645575.1 Metabacillus sp. | reverse complement strand
TTGTACTTCATCACACATCAACAGTCACAAACTTCTTGTATAGCTTTCCATCTGCAAGTAGATCTACAACTTCTACACCATCTCTACTATCTAACTCATCAATCAATTCCTTCGTTGTATAATCACTTAACTGCTTACCCTTCTCAATAGGCTGATTATGTTGAATAGTCTTAGATCCGAAATAACCTGATTCTTTATTTACATCAGCATATTCAACACGAATAAGTGGTAAGTTGTAATCAGTATGGTCACGTGTCTTCCAATCAAAGCTAACTCTAATCTTACTTTTAATCTCTTTACCGTTGTAATAAACAACCGGAACACTATTGATATCATCTAGATCAATACGTAAGAAAGGTAACTGTTTCTTAGCATTTATCTTTGCACGTTCTTGTTTAACCTCATCAATCAATTCATCTAAGAACCCTTGTAAGTACTCTGTATATTCTAACCTGTCATTAATATTATTTAGATTCTCAGCAATTTCTTTTGTTTTATCGAATTCAAACATCTACTCATCTCCCATTCTTAGATAAATAAAAAGCCCTCAAATCAATGAGGGCTTCAAGTAATTATTATCTCGGTGACATTCGTCCACCACTTATAAATTTAAACTTAATATCTTTTTTGAAATATTCACAAGTTTCTTTTACGTCTGTTTTAATATAATGTTTATTGCAAATATCGTCTACAGGATGATAGTGACATGACCTACAATTATTCTTAGAATTAGTTTTATGTATTCCAAGAGATGCTTTTATTGCACTTCTACTCTCTTCACTTATATTTTCACTCATTTTATCACTCTCCCAAGACAATCATACTACAAACAAACGTTCCTTGGAAGTATTATGCAGTTATACATAATAAAATACAGTCCTAATTGAAGGACTGCTCATTCATCATCAATATCCATATCTTTTAAATCTTCCTCGGTAAACTGCATCATCTTTCCTTCGCCTTTACCCCATGTAACCCAATAAGTATATATTCCTTCATACTCACCTATGAATTGATAAGACACTTTTATCTCCATAACGGTATTAACGATCGTAATGAACCATTTCTGATTCAACAAACAATATTAAATTATCTTTATTATCCAAGGCTTTTTCAACAATATTGTAAATAAATACTTTTCCAGTTGTGCCATAGTTATTAGGCTCATGCTCAATGTATTTATTAGCACTGAGTAAAGATTTTATGTCTGGATCATCTAGTACTTTAACACCTACAGGATGATTAATATCAATCAGTAAAACCTGACTTCCATGTTCTTTTACACTGTCCCAATTCACTCTTTTATAATCCACTATATAATCTCTCCTTTACTTATCATCACTACTAAACTTCGACAAGATAAAGGAAAAACCCTCCAATTTTCACAAACAATTTACAAATAATTCAACTTTTCCTGTTAAAATATACCTATATCGTTATTCAAGGAGGATTTAATTAATGGATGACAAAGACCAGTTAAACTTACTCCTGCAGAAGACACTACAAAAATGTTACCAAAAAGAAAAACTCTACGGCGAAGAAGTTGCTAAAGTATCCTATAATCGATTCTTCATTTTACTGGATGTTCAGATAAATCATAAGATGTATATTAAGCAAAACAAAAAAGACACTCATCACTGAGCGCCTTACATTTCAAATATTCTAGTTAGATAATTAAATGCTACGATTACCATTACAACAGAAGCTATGCTACCTGCAATTTTATTAGGTATACCCATCTTTACTAATATAAACTTCAAGAATATACCTATAAATAATGCTAGAAGTCCAAATACCCCAAGCTTTATAGCTATTCCATTCAATGTATCTTGCAATGGACTAAAATCAATTTCTTCCATAAAAACACCTCCACCCTTTATATCGGATGGAAGTTATATCCTTTTAACACAAATAAACCACCCTTCATGGAGTGGTTTATTTCTATTCACAAATATTTAGTTGGACAGGGTAGGAAGAGGGTAAAATAAAAAGACCTCACTATGATGTGAAGTCTTTGGGTCGAATAAAATCTATTCGAAATAAAATTTAGCGAATTAAAAAACAAACGAATTAAAAATTAAACGAAGAAAATTTCTAACTTAATAATAAAATAACTGCGACATATTGTCAATTGGTTACTGGAGTTTTTCCCGATTTTATTCCATTTTCTCCAAATTTAGTTTCAAATACAAATAAATCATCAGCAACAATGTAACCGTCTCTATTGTTTTTTGGGTTTTTATACTTAATGATATTCTTTTCTGTTTCAAGGTGTTCAATGACTGAGGAGGCAAGTGATTTAGACATACTAAAGGTTTTGATCAAACCGTCTCTAAGCCATGTTCCACCGTACATGTTGTTCTTATTTTTAGAATCATCGTACCATTCTCTAATATGTTGACAAACTTTTTCCACCCAGTAATTTGCATTAGCTCTGTCTTTATCAATGTTAAAAACAGTTAAAAAATCTTGATTGTAATGAGAATACTTAGTTATGTCTTGATACTGCGAAACATTTGTACCTATATAATATAGATGAACTTTTTTCCCTTTATAAATCATTCTACTCATAATAGGAATCATGTCACTATCTGCCGTTACGAAAACATAAGTGTCAATTGAACTATCGTGATATGTAGATTCCAATGCATCAATAGATAATTCAATGTCTGAAGCATTTTTTCGGTATTTTTCTTCTTTACCATTACCGTAAACCTGCTTTATTTGAACTCTATTTAGTTGAAGATTACGCATTGAGACTTGAACTTGATCAAAATCTGCATATGCTTTGAATGTCCTAATTTTATCTCTGGTATAACAATTCCAAAGAAATTCAATTACGTCTGCTTCTTCGCTTTCAATGTCAGCCCCAAAGTCTCTTAAACAATGATACATGTTATCATAATCA
>DASQMK010000204.1:0-12293 GCA_035645575.1 Metabacillus sp. | reverse complement strand
CAGATCCATATTTTAAAGAGTTATATAAAAATAGATCTTCTGCAGAAAAGGATGTTATTTTTAGTGATATTAATACAGCACGCGGTGTTTTAGAACGACCAAAAGTGATTTATAACGAGAAAACAGATAAGTATGTGTTATGGCTGCATGTAGATGGACCATATGAGGGTTCAGATTCTAACTATGCAAAAGCAAAAGCTGGTGTTGCAATCAGTGATTCACCAACAGGACCTTTCGAATTCTTAGAAAGTAACCGTTTAAACAAAATGCCTGAAGGATATGACTACAAGGTCCAAAATACCGGAATGGCTCGAGATATGAACTTATTTGTGGACGATGATGGTACGGCCTATATCATTTATTCGAGTGAAGAAAATTATTCGCTGTATATTTCGAAACTAAATGAAGAGTACACAGCGATCGCTGGAGAAGAATATGGAAAAGACTTTATACGTGCGATTTACGATGGGCACCGTGAAGCCCCTGCCATGTTCAAATATGAAGGGAAATACTATTTGATTACATCTGGTGCAACTGGATGGGACCCAAACCCAGCCAGATACCATGTTGCAGACTCTGTTTTAGGAGAATGGAAGCCAATGGGAGATCCGTCAGTTGGAGATGGTGCATCAACAACATTTGGATCGCAAAGTACGTACGTCATCCCTGTTGATCGTGAGAATGGTAAATTTATTTATATGGGCGATCGCTGGAACAAAAATGATTTGGCCAACTCAAGATATATTTGGCTTCCAATTGAATTTGGAGATGAAGATGAAATCATCTTACAATGGTATGATGAGTGGAAATTGGATACGTTAGATAGAATGGGTAGAGTAACAATTAACACAGAATTACCTGAAAAAGTATCATTAAATGAGGTTCCAAGTCTACCAAATGAGATAAATGTGACGTATTCAGGTAAACAAATGGATACACCGGTTACATGGGATATCAACGAAGACGATTTCTCTACGCCTGGTACGGTAGTCGTTGAAGGTACACTTTCTGAAGTTTCAAACAAAGTCATTCGAGCAGAAATTGTTGTGATACCTGACAATGTGAAATATTTTGTTCATGCCGGAGGAGCAAAAACAAAGGACTACGTAACATGGTCTTCTTATATGCAGGATACACTCATGAATAAAGATACAATTGACCAGATGTACGAACCAGAAAAAGGTCAAACATGGGGCTATGTAGGCGATATATCAAAGCCTGCCGGTGGTGAAGGTGATGATCTGTTTTCTGCATTACGATACCTTGTTGGTGGCAACGGTCCAGATCTTACCTATAAGTTCCAGCTAGAAAACGGGAACTATACGGTCTATACAGGTCTTTATGATCGTTGGTATTCATCAACAAAAGGCTCGAGGAAGGCAAATATCCTTATAAACGGTGAAGTAAGAACGGAAAACTATACATTCACAGATTCATATGATGTTCTAGGATATGACGTCGATATTACTGATGGTCTACTCGATGTAACAGTGCGTAATACAAACGCTCCAGACCCACAAATTAGCTGGATTATGATCGTAGAAGAGGAAGATACAACAGCTCCAACTGGAGATTTTTCAATTAATGAAGGTGCACAATATACAAACAATCGAACGATCAACCTAACCCTCAATGCTGAAGATGACGCAAGTGGAGTAAACCAGGTCAGAATCTCAACAGATTCAGAGAATTGGAATGAATGGGAAAACTATACAACATCCAAGGTCATTGAATTACCTAGTGGCGATGGGGAGAAAACAGTATTTGTTCAATACAAAGACGGTTCAGGAAATATAAGTGAAACCTATCAACAACAGATTATTTTAGATACAACAGACCCTGTGATTGAGTTTTTAGCTAATAAAGAATACACAGTTGATTCGAACATCTCAATCTCATGTTATGCTACTGATGAATTATCCGGTATTGAAAATGTGAATTGTCCAAGTGTTGAAGGGCCTGCTTACAGTTTCAAAATAGGTGAAAATAAAATTTCAGCTTCAGCTACAGACAAAGCTGGAAATACAGCTGAAGTTGAAGTTACCTTCACAGTAACTGTTGATTTTGATAGTTTAAGCCAATTGACAGAAGCTCTTGTTACTCAAGATGATATCGCCCAATCCCTTAAAATAAAGCTTTTATCTGCAAAACAGGCTACAGATAAAGGAAATAAAGAGGCTATGGAAGGAAAATTAAAAGCATTCACGAATCAATTGTCTTCTCAAAGTGGAAAATCAGTAACAAAAGAAAATGTTGAATTACTAACTTTGTTGGTCGAAAATCTGAAATAGGTTACATTAAAGGGATGGATATTGCGTATTCCATCCCTTTATACACTTAATAACGGTATGCATGGCAGAACCCTGCTTCTATTTGGACAAAAGGGTTGGGAATTCTCCTATTCCAACCCTTTTTACGTATTGTCTTATCTTTACTAATATTAAACTTTATAATGTAAAACTTCCATCAGTGGGAGGGGTTCTTCATCCCCCGCTGATGGTTAGTTGAACCAATCGGACCTTTACGGGCAAGTTATCCCCCACCTACCTTCTCTGTAAACTCAGAAGCTTGAGGTGGGGGTCATACTGCCCGTTAAGAGTGAGATAAAAGCTGTAATGAAAATTCTATTTGAAAAATATCACTAGGATTTTTCACTTTGAAATCTAACATTAACACCTTTTCTTCGATACCGAAATGGTTAACAAATTTTTCTTCTCTTATAACTAAATCTAACTGTTCACGGTCATATATTAATTTTACTTTTTGAGCCCCCTCCAAAACGACGCCTTTATGATCTTCCTTAATTTTAAGGTAAGGTGTTATAAATCTTTCTATAATTGAATCTGGAATGCTAGTAAATTCGTAAGTGTCTCTTAAAGTAAGTTCTGGTTTAACACCTTTTTTCCATGTAAATCTCCTAAATAACTTTTCTAATGTTTGAACGGCATATGCGTTTGTCATATCGATTTCGAAAATATCAATGTTATCATTTATAGAAACATCTGTTATTGTTCCGTAATGCAAGGCTCCCTCAGCTTGATATTGATTATTTATAATTGGAACAGAATGTCCTTGTGAGCCATTACATAGGAGTGTATAACGCTCCTTACTAAAGTATGTCTCACTATATACTCCACTCCCCAAATCTTTAAAGAAAGTCTCACCATTTACTTGAAAGATAAAATGGCCGATATCATTATGATTATGTGGTTCATCATTATGCCCGCCTTTACATGCAAAAACAGAATGATCACTCCTAGAAATAAACCATTGTGAGTCACTAAGGTAATATGTATAATTTCTCCAAGGCATACCTTCCTCATGTTCATTAAACCATAGTAAATTTCTGAAGGCTGGAGCCCATCTGCTACAATGGTCTTCTGTATAAGAAGCACGAAGTTCTGTTTCAGGTACCTCAATGTCTTGAAATATCTCTTTTAAATAATGACTAATACCTAAAAAGATCGTTGCATTTGGTACAGTATCAGAAAAATTAACAACTTGGCCTTTATGAAGGAAGCACTTTTGTTGAAAAAGCGCGATTTGGTGAACTTTTTCAGACTTAAACAAATCTATTTCATCATTTGTTTTTCTCTTTAGTAAATCCGCAAAATATATATAGTAACCAAAACCATATTGCCAATACCCATACCCTTCCATGCATGCACCATCATCGTTAAATCCTTTTAAATAATAGTCCATGCTACTTAAAACACGTTCTAGAATTATTGAAAGTATCTCTTCATCTTCCATTACATGTAAAGCTGCTGAACCAATTGACCCTGCACATACAGAAGCCCAATTATGTGTCGAAGTTTCCCATTCAAATGGAGACTGATTATAAAATGGTATTAAAACCCTCCGATACACCTCCTCTACCATTCGTTTCTGGAGCAATGGGTCAAGAAAGTTTTCTGTTAGCTTGAAAATTTCACTAAGTGTAAACGCCGTTTCAGCTGCAAATAAATCAATTGAATATTGAGGTTGTTGTAAAGTAGCTAAAAACGATTCATCAATCGTTATTTTCATCTCAGGACTATTTTTTAAATGAGCTGGTAAACACCAGGTATATTCATTACATATCGACCAAATCGTATTTTGCAGTTCTTCTAAATAAATAGAATCGTCAGGCTCAAGTAAACTCATAATGGTAAATGTATTAAGCCTTCTTCTTTTTGCAAAATAAATCTTTTCATATTCAAGACGAGCTCCTGTGTCTCTAAATATAGTAAAGGTAGAAAACGTTAATTCTTGAGCAGGTTCACTGAGGAGCCTTTTCGCCTCATCCTTAACTTCATCAAGCAAAGGCTGATACGACGTTTTCTTCTTTATCGACTCAAACCAATTTTTTTGTTCTTCTTGGCTTGAAAATAGCAGTGAAAATGATTTGTTATCAAATAGATTCCTAATTTTTGCCGCTTTCAAAATCAAACCTCCCTCTATGTCATACTTAATATGTTTTATTTAAAAAACCTGGAATAAGTATACGTACCTCTCAACTTATTTCCAGGCTTCATAATAAAGTTACTTCTTCCAAACGATGCTATTTATGTGAGAAGTTAGATAGTAATTCGTAAAATATACCATTTACTCACTTGTTTTTTCAGCTAATCCTTCAACTGCCGACCTTAAATCTCTCGTTGTAGCAACCACTTTTTCTAGCGTGCTTTGTGGATTTTTCAATACTGATTTTGCTTCCATTAGTGCTTTTTGGAAGACATTCCAACTTTCCTTCGTATAGTTTTTATGATCTTTTTCTTTATTTGCATCATACAACTGCTGTAGTTCTTCTTTATTTACTTCAACTTTATTTTTTCCTGTTATGACATCAATACCATCTAATACAAAGGTACCGCCTTTCACAACAACCTTAGCAGTATGTTTCGTGTTTTTAAGTCCACGAATGTGATAAGAGGTTTGTCTGTCCCCTTTGGAATAGATCCGATAGTCTTTATCAATTAATTGACCATCAATATACACATCAATTAATGCATCTGGAGTTGCTCCGAATAAATTGAAGCCTGATCCTTCAAAATCGAAGATCATACTGCTGTTACTACTAGTTGCTTCAGGGGTATAGTAGATATTGACCCCACGGTAATCCATATAAGTTTCTATTCTGTCGTTACCTTTTAGTGAAACTTTCAATGTATGCGGTTTTTCATCAAGACCTCTAATTGAATACCTCACACCATCGGAATTTACGCTATGGTTACCCATATCCACACCATCGAGTTCGAAATTATATTTTTGTTCTTCTACACCCTGAGATAAATAGTCAATACCTGTACCTGTAAAGTGAATCAAAATAAAAGGATCATCATCAAAATTCGCCCAAGCATTCGTATTATTGGACCCCCAAACATTGTTCTTTCTAAATGCATAAACTGTATTCTCTTCATTACCTATTTGTGATTCATCATCTTTTATTTTAACAATATCATTAGCTCCTAATTTTTTCACGGCTTGTACCTGATCATTTGTCTCAATTTCTGCTTTGCTAAAGCTGATATACTTATCTTTTGCTACCACTTTAAGTGTGTGTTCTTTGTCTTCAAGCGTTTTTGAAGACCAAACCATCTGTTGAATGTCACTATTATTTAAATAGTTAACATCACCGACTAATTCTCCATCTAAATAGACATCTCCTGTTCCATTTGACGGATTCACTATTCCATATAGCCTAATTTCAGTGCCCTTAAATTTAATTTCAAAGGATTCTCCCTTTGATCCCCAGGCATTAACACTGTTTGATCCCCAATTTCCGGAATAGAATACTTTATTCAATGTTCCTTGTACTGTTGTTGAGTCCCTGAAGCCTACAGTTACTCCGTTCCAAACAGGGATATCTGTTTGTGCAGTCATTTGCGTACGGTTAAAATGTGCGTATCCAGCTTGTGTATAATCCCATTTACCAACATATCCAATTGGATTCCATTTATCAGTATTGTTTAAAGCTTCTTCTTCTGTTTCATATTTCTTACCTTGTGCACTGTCAAATTTATCTGATTTATACGTATAACCTTTTACTGGATCGATACGTAAATTATCGATGAGGGTTTCGTAATAACCAGATCCGATCACAACTCTACCAGACATTACCGTTGCATCGTCGTCTGTATAATGAGTGATTTCTTCTCCGTCAAGATAAAGGGTAAATACATTTTCTTTTGCTTCAAACGCTAGATTATGCCAAACTTTATTATCAAAGTTTTCAATCGTTCCACTTTTTACAACGTTTCCAAGTTTTAGAATTTCAAATTTACCATTAGAATACACTCTTGCATTATATGGTGCATAAGAATCTGTTCCACCGGCTTTAATCTGCCTTACCCCAATTAAAGCATAATTACTTCTGCCATCAACTTCAGGTGTATGAGTATCTAATAAAAAGTCATAAGATACCTTATAATTCACCCAGCGAAAATCACCAAGGGTTGTGTTTGGATTGCTGTTAGATGCTGATCCATCTACTCCGCCCCAGACTGCCCAATCTGCTCCAATGATGTCATGAGTAATTTTCTGCTGCAGCATATTACCATGTGCCTTTGCATCTGGAATTTCTAGATCTGTGCGTATTGAGCTCCCGCTTGACTTTGGTTTCGTTGCTTTTTTAACAACTTCAAAAGCGCCAATCTGATCAGTCGTATAACGTGGTGTACCTCCACGACGCTCTACGTAATCTCGGCCCTTTTCATCAACAGGATAATCATCGTATTCAAAATTATCCTTATATGGTAATGGCATGATTGTATCTTTGGATATATCAACTGGTTGTGATTGATATTCAAAACCTTCTACTTCAGATGCTTTGTCTAAAGTTGAAATGGTTACAATTGAATAAGGTTTCACTTCAACTTCATATTCACCATCTTTTGGGGTAATGACATTGATATTTTTAAACCAGTTTGCATCATATTTTTCGCCTTCATCTGCTCCGCGTGTTTCCCAAACATAAATTGGTGTATTTTCTTTTCCATTAAGATTTTTTGTTTTTATCGTATATTTACGTGTTTGCTTTGTATTATTTGCAAAAACGGTTGTATAATCATCTGTTTTTGGATCTTTTAATGTTAGATAATTATGAGTACTTGTGTCGACATCAACACCGCCATCAAAAAAGTTCCCATCACTAAATGTCGCATCCTTCACGTACATCCATCGCTCATTTTCCGGTGTTGTGTGATCATCATATCCGACAAAATTCATCACATGACGAACCCCTTGTAAACCACCATCTACTTCATAAAAACCAGACCATGGATCATACGCACTAATCAGGTGTTTTGGATTATAGGAAGAACCTTCATAAAAGGCTGCAACCGATGGCTGAAAATCAAATGAAACAGCATTTAAAGGATTGTTGCCTGCTCCTGTCCATGAATATACTGAAATTATGCGTGAAGTTACATCGATGATTCCAGCTTTTCCTCCAAGCCCATTATAATTCGGCTCCATATTCTCACGATATCGGGCATTGATCATTGGAGCAATTCCTTCAGACACCCAAGTTTCTTTCGGCTTTTTACCTTCAGCAATCAACTTATTTTGCAATTGCGTTAATTCATTTGAGCCAGTCAGACCGTAATGGGAACTAATTACATCAATTTCATCAATTAAATCTGGATGATCAAGTAGTGTCTGACTTATTGTTTTCGTATCACGATAGCCATCTGCAGCAACAAGTTTAATATTTTTATAGTCTGACTCATAATTCGGCTCTTCTTTCATTTTTGAAGTGAAGTATTTTAGCCATTCAACTTCATTTCTACCATTATTTTGTGCTCTCTCATTTTGAGAGATTCCAACATAATCAAGCTTAAAGCCATACTCTTCATAAACAGCATCGATTGTCTGTTTATACCATTGATATCTATTTTCATAATCATTTTTTGAAGCGCCATTCCATGTAAACCGCGGTTCACCCCAACGCAAGATTTCGGTTGTGATATCAGGATTTATTGATTTAGCATCAGCAGCAAATTGAAAACCCGCGCCTCTGAGCACATTTGCTGGTTCATCCGCATACCTCATCGTTGCAGGCTCAGTTCCTGAAGATGAATTCACATCGGCACCTAACTCTACTTTAACGTGTGCTAAGCCAGCACCTGTATCTTTATTAAAAAGCTGATTCATCATTTCCCAATATTTATCCGGGTGCTCCTCCTTGTAATCTAGCATCAATCGTGAAGTATTATTAGCTGTTACCGTACCAAAACCTTTAAATCTGTTATATTTATCTACATTTTCTCCATCTATAGTAATTGTTTTTGTGATCTCCTCAGCTTTAGATTCATTAGCGTCCATAAAGGTAACTGATCCAAATAACATGGAAGCAATGGCTAAAGATCCGACAACTTTTTTAAATTGTTTTCTTTTACTCCCCATTTTGATACTATCTTTCCTTTCGATCCACACATGACATAAAAACGTAATGAATCGTTTCTGTCACTGCGATTATTTTAAATCATTTACAAAGTTTAATAACTGAAACTTTTAATCATTAAAATGAAAAAAGGACTATATGAATTTATTAATTTATTCAAAAAATGCTACTTTTTATTTAATAGTTTAAACACGCTCCCTCCTTATGACTTTAAATAGACAATCTCTACTGCTATTTAATCCCTTTCCATCACCTCCTTATACTTATACAACAAATTCACCTGGAATATTTCAACTCTTATGTTGTTTCTAAGGAGGTATCATAAGGTAGTTATTAAAAATATTAATCTAATAATTTATATAAGATTTCCGCTTATTACCTTAATAATTTAATTTTGGTTACGCTTTCATTATTTCATATAATTTCACGTTTTTTATACCATTATCTTTACTACATTTAATCTTATTTTTACATCATTTATATAAGGTCAATATTTTCGTTATAACAAAAATATTTAATATAAAAGAAGCTTTAATGCTTACCAATAAAGGAATTGAAGCTTCCTATTCTAGCGATTTAAAAGGGATTTGCCGCCAAAATTACTTAATGCATCACTTTGCATAAGCCTAAGCTTTAAAACCCAAAATAATGCTTCTAATAAAGCTGAAATGTCTGTTGATAAAAAAGGAAGATTGAAGAACAGTGGAATGAAAAAGAGGGAAATCTAGGAATTGAAAAGATTATAGACTCGAATGATCTCGGTACATTTTCAACATATATTCGATTTCAACTTTACTGCAGGGTTTAAAAGCCATAGAAAAAGCATATAAGTACTTTCCGTAGGTATTTAAAAAGTTCGTCATTTTTTTCATTTGAATCCCTCCTTTTTATTGATAATCCTATTATCATACCAATGCTTAAATTAAACAAAGTCTTAGAAAACGATAACATCATTTGATAAAGCGGTAACATTCCTTTTGAAAACGTATAATCACACTCTTTTCATACATTTTCCATATTTTTCTCCTTGTTAGTCCCGAAAGATCCTCAGCATCCTCTTTAATTGCTGGCCTTATATCGATTTTCATTTTTCTATACCACCTCTTATAATCATGCATTTAAAGCTTTTTTTTCAATTTCTCACTCAGTAATTCCTGCTCTGATTAGCAATTTTTCAATAGAAAGAATAGGGCTTAGTTGTGGGGGGATTTACGTAGTCAAATTCAATGAAGTGTAATGACACATCTGTTTAATAGAAATTAACACTAGAATCAATAATTTTATTAATGATTCTAGTGTTCCTCTCTCAACTTAAAAGTTTTTAGTTACTATTATGATTTAAGTTCTTAATCTGAATCTTTGTACTTTACCTGTTGTTGTTTTTGGTAATTCATCTAAAAATTCAATTTCTCTTGGATATTTAAAAGGGGCCAAGTTATTTTTCACAAAAACCTTCAGCTCATCAGCCAGTTCTTCAGATGGCAATACGCCCTCTTTTAAGACAATATAAGCTTTAGGGTATACTAGATTATTTTCGTTTTTCTTTCCAATAACAGCTACCTCCAATACTTTTTCGTGCTGATAAAGTACCGTTTCAACCTCGATTGGAGATACCCATATGCCTCCGACTTTTAACATATCATCCGAACGGCCTGAGTACCAAAAGTAGCCATTTTCATCGCGATAATACTTATCTCCAGTGTACATCCATTCACCGTAAAATTTTCGATGATTTTCTTCAATATTACACCAGTAGCCTCCTGTTAGGCTTTCACCCTTAATAACCAAATCGCCTGTCACATTAGGTCCAACCTCTTGTGAGTCCTCATTGAGAATTCTTGCCTCATATCCAGGAACCACTTTTCCTGTGCTGCCGCTTTTTACATCACCAATACGATTAGACAGGAAAATGTGTAAGGCCTCAGTGGACCCTATACCATCAAGAATATCTAAATTGAAAATTTCTCTCCACTTTTCTATGAAGGCTGAAGGTAGTGCTTCTCCAGCAGATACACAAATTCTTACAGAAGAAAGATCTGGGATTTTACCAGTTTTTTCAACATAATTAATCATTGCTCCATAAAGTGTTGGAACACCGAAAAAGACTGTTGGCTTTGCGTCTACTATTTTATTAAAGGTGTTTTCTGGAGTTGGTCTATCTTTCATTAGAGCGGTTGTCCCACCGGCTCCAAGCGGGAAATACATTCCATTTCCTAACCCGTAAGCAAAAAATAGTTTTGAAGCAGAAAATGTAATATCCTTGTCGGTAATTTGCAATACCCGTTTAGCATAGTTATCAAAAGCAGCTTCCATATTTCTGTGATAATGGATTACTCCTTTAGGATTGCCTGTACTACCTGAACTATAAAGCCAAAAGCCTGGATCTTCAGAAGTTGTATAAATAGGTTGTATATCAGAAGATGCACGATTTGTGATTTCAAAAAAATCTAAAACATCCGTACTTTTTAATGTTTTATTAGAAATGACAATAACATATTTAAGGAAGACAAAGCGTTCTCTATACTCTTGTAACTTGTTCCAAATGTTCTCATGAACAACAAGAACCTTTGCACGACTATTATTTAACATATACTCATAATCTTGGGGCTGCAACATTGTGCTAATAGGAATAGGGATGGCACCTATTTTCATTGCACCAAAAAAAGTAGCAATAAACTCAGAAGAATCATATGTTAATAGAATAATTCTATTTTCTCTTTCAATATCAAGTTCCTTTAAAGCGCTTCCAAACTTATTCACCCGTTGAAGAAGTTCGTTGTATGTTACCTGTTCATCGTCATCAATAATTGCTACTTTTTCACCTAATCCCCTTCGTACATTTTCTTCTATGAACCGATTAGCTGCATTATAACGCTCCTTTAATCCCTTAAAGCTTATTGCTGATTCGATCACATTTTTCCCCCCAATGAAAAACGTATTTTATGAACTTGATTCACAGGTTTGAATGAAAATTTTCTTCCTTATTAGTCTAGTCAAAAAAGATTTTCTAATTGAAAAAATTCGGCTTATCGCCAAGACCTAATAGCGAAAAGCCTTAGTTTTTCTTATCCTATTTAATGGTATAAAACATGAATCAAAAGGCAAAGGCAGAACCTTTCCCTTTTGATGTTATTATTCGCCTAAGAGGTGTGTAATCCTCTTATTTCCCAGACCAATTTGCATCACGTTTCTCAATGAATGCACTTAGCCCTTCTTGAGCATCTTGTGAACGGAATAGTAAATTTTGAAGTTCACCTTCGTAGCGAACAGCTACATTTAACGGCATTTCTTTTCCATTCATAATTGATAGTTTAATATTTGATGCTGCATATGTTGCACTGCTGGCAATTTTCTCTGCATATTCCAATGTTTTTGCTCTTGTCTCAGCCTGAGGGAAAACACGATCAACTAATTGAATATCTAAAGCTTCTTGAGGTGTTAATGTTTCACCTGTTAAATTAAGATCCAGTGCTTTAGAATGCCCAACTTGACGAGCTAAACGTTGTGTTCCTCCAGTTCCAGCTAATACACCCAGTGTAATTTCAGGTAATCCAATTTTACCTGCTTCATCTCCCATAAAGCGTAAGTCACATGCCAGTGCCATTTCTAATCCGCCACCAACTGTATGTCCTTCTAAACAAGCAATCCATATTTGTGGAGAACGGGCGATTTTATCAAGTGTTTCGTTACAGAATAAGCAAAACTGTGTTTTGAAACGCGGCTCTGCTGCTTTTAAGAAGTTAATATTCGCTCCAGCTGAGAAAAACTTCGGCATATCACTCATTAAAACAGCGACTTTAATATCATTATCAAAACGGATATCATCGATTGCTGCATTTAATTCTTTGTAATACTCAAGATCATAAGCATTTGTTTTGTTCACATGTATGTGTACCTCTGCAATTCC
>DASQMK010000203.1:0-5580 GCA_035645575.1 Metabacillus sp. | reverse complement strand
AATGGTTACTGAACCACATGGGATGTTTAGCCTTATTGCCTCTGTTTCTGAAATTCCCGTTCTCCCTAGCGTTAAATCGAAAAATTTTATGATTGAGGTTCCAACAACACCTTTGAATGTTTTATGTATATTAACAATGTTTAATCCGGCGACTTGGCCTTGCTTATTAGCATGTGTTCCTAATGGAATATGATCATCCTTTTCTTTTACACGGTGGTATTGTGTTGCACAATCCCCTGCAGCATAGATATCTTCAATACTCGTTTGCATATAGGCATTTACTTGAATCGCACCATTAACACTCGTTTTAATTCCCGTTTCTTCTAAAAATGCAGTATTTGGCTTCACTCCTACAGCCACTAATACTAAGTCTGTATCATATTTCCCTTTATCGGTTTTCACATATTCAACATACTCACTACCACCGAATGCTTTAACAGATTCACCCATTTTCAATATAATGTTTTGCTTCACTGCTTCTTCATGGATAAGTTCTGCCATTTCCTCATCAAATATTTTAGCTAATTGCTCATTTCTTTCAATGATCATGACCTTTTTGCCAAGCTCCGCAAAACTTTCAGCCATTTCAAGCCCTATGTACCCGCCACCAATGACCGTCACATTTTTTACGTCTTTCTCAAGATATTCCATGATTACCTTTGCATCAGGAATTGTCTTTAATGTAAACACACCTGGAAGTTTAACACCCTCCCAATTTGGAATGACTGACCCAACCCCAGTTGCAATAAGAAGACGGTCATACGGAAGGCTAAACGTTTCCTGACTACTATGATTTATTCCAGTTACTATTTTATTTTCCGTGTCTACCTTTTGGACTTCATGAAATACTCGTGCGTCAATACCATATTTCTCTTTAAAAGTAGACTGTGTACGTGCTATTAACTTCTCTGTTGACTCAATCTTCCCGCTGATCACATAAGGCAGCCCACATTGACCATACGAATACACTCCACCCTTTTCTAAAACAGTGATGTCATGTCCAGAGCTGTTTCGAATAATTTGCATTGCAGCACTCATTCCTGCTGCATCTCCACCAATAATAAGTACTTTCATATTGATCCCTCCTTTCCTTATTTTCCATTTATTACTGATTTTTAAACATTGTTTTATATCCTTAAGGGGTGAACGTTAGGAAAATACCTATTTTATATGCTATCTGCACTATTGAGCTTTATGTTAAGTTACAAGGTCGTTTCATTATCGTGCGTTCAACTGTTAACCAATAAACACCTTACCTCCTTATGCATTCGGCATAACCGAAAAGTGATATTCCAGTTGAAGAAGTTTATAAAGTTCATAAATTTCGAACACATATATATTATTAAAAGGCAAAGAATAACAATAGGCAAAATGAGTTTGTGGCATGACTTTTAAAGAACTAGGACGTGGGATTCATGGAATTTTTTAGCGGTCAAGAATCGCTGAACGCCACACAATGGTGCTTAAGAGCGATTATTGGTTTCTTCTTTTTAGTAATCGTAGCTAAACTAATGGGACAGCGCTCTATATCACAGTTAAGATTTTTGGATTTTGTCATGGCGTTACTAATAGGAAACATTATTGCCCATCCTTTATCAGATGAGCAGTTAGGATTAAAAGGTTCTATGATTACCATGAGTGTGCTGGTAATTTTATATCTTACGGGGGTATTTTTGAGCTTAAGATGGGATCCATTAAGGAAAATCTTTGATCCTCCTCCCCTACCACTTATAGAATATGGAAAAATTAATTACAAAAATTTAACTAAAGCTAGAATAACAATTGATGTTCTTTTATCTGAGCTGCGAAAAGAAAAAACAGAAGATATTCAAAAAGTAGCCCTTGCATTATGGGAACCAGGAGGTACTATATCCATATTCCTATATCCTCAACACCAGCCTATCACTCACTCGAATTTCAATTTAACATTAAAACCTTTTGATTTTCCTAAAATCATTATTAAAGAACAAAAGATTGATTACAATTTGTTAAATCAACTTGGAAAAGACGAACAATGGCTATTAAATAAGATAAAAACAACATATAACGTAAATTTAAGTAATGTACTACTTGCCACTATTGAAAATAATGAAGATCTTAAAATATATTTGTATAATTAAATTCAAAATAGGGCCCGAATTGTTTACCTATTTCAACAATCTGTCCAGTTTGCCATGGTGATAACATAAATCGTCCCACCTTCGATGCTTCCCTATTCATACGAGGGCATGAATCTCTCAATAAGGCTCACCAGGCTTTTTTATGTACTCCGATTCCGACTACTCTGTATCATTTACAATGACAGACCCTACCAATAGAGTAGGGTCTGTTTGACTTTTCATTGCTATTGTATTTTAAATAGCTAATTCCATATAGAACTCATGATTAGTCATTACAGCAAGTCTCCTCACCTTCCATATGTCCAGACTTGCTTATTTTTGTTTTCAAATACTTCTCATTATATTCAGAAACATCTCCCCAAATAGGTTCTCTACCGGAAACTTCAAGACCAGCATTTATTAATGCTTGTAGTTTATTTGGGTTGTTTGTAATAAGTTTTACAGGTTTTTTTCTTATTGCTTTCAGAACAAGAATTGCGTCTCCATAATTTCTAGAATCATCTACAAATCCAAGTGCTTCATTTGCCTCAACAGTGTCAAGTCCATTTTCTTGTAGAATATAAGCCATTGCTTTACTAAATAAGCCAATTCCTCTTCCTTCATGATTTGCCAGATAAAATAATGCACCTGTTCCGTGATCTGAAATGATTTTCAGAGACTGTTTTAATTGATAGCCACAATCACATCTCTTGCTTCCAAATATATCACCAGTATGACAAATAGAATGAAATCTAATAATCGCATCTTCTTCGTATTCAAAGTCACCATATACTAAAACACTTGATTGCTGCAATTCAGCTAAGTTAACAGAGGATAATTTGTCAATTATTCGCTCATAATTTTCTGTTACTTCTTCACAATTTAACCAACAATACCATTGAAACAACACAGTCTCCCCATACAAGTTAATTGGCAATCGAATTGGACCAACTAAATAAATAGCTCCTTTATCTGTTTTAATTAATTGAATTTTATCTTCTAATATTGAAAGTACATTTGAATCAAATTTTGTTTGTGTCATAACTTCTACCCCTTTTTTATTAGTGTAAGTAACAATTCTAAATATATCCTCCTTATTGCCACAACTATTGTTTAATTTAAGCATACATTCCCCCCTCATTTCATTCATTAAAAAGAAAGCATTACCTCTATATTTGAAGTAATGCCCACTTTAAAAATGATTTTATTAATTGAGTTATTTTATCGTTGTTGTATTTTCGACCTTATTGCCTTTAAAAATATATTGCTCTAATGCATAAACCTTAGAACCTGTAATGGCAATGGATACTGCCATTACTAAAAATGCTACATCCAATTCGTAGCCAGCTATTTGACCATTTCCTAAAAATCCTGCCCAGCAAGTTTATTATTCAATTCATCAACCGTCTGTCCTTCCCATTTAACAACTAGATTTTCCCCTTTAGGGAACTGGATAATTCTAGATTTTCTAACTCTGGTGCCGATGCCTCTGTCATAACACCAGTATCATGCATCATCTTGTTATTCATCGCTTCATTCACAGCAAAACGTAGTCATTTGTAGCAATGGCTTTTAAAGCGTCAAGCCATCCATCTTGGCTAAAGGCCTGCCAAAAATCTGACTTTTCCTTGTTTAAACCTGCAAAATCTGTGTATTCGCTCTTAAGCTCAGTTCTAAAACCTAAAACGGTAAAGCTGTCTTTTTCTTCTAGAGTATATTTACTCTTATCATTATGTTTCCCTAAAGAGGTTTTTTAGTTTATTTACCTAAAATCAGGCTCGTTTTCTGGGTATAAGTCCATTTTATTTCATTATTTAAACATATAGTGTTGATGTATAGTGAACTTATAAAAAAAAGGAGAGATTTTATTGAATTACCATAACCAATCCCAAATGAATCCTAACGAACTACAACAATTTTATTACCTTGATTCTCTAAATGGACAACAGCGTTTTGGGCAACCTACTGGACAGTCCTATGGACAACCGCCTTATTATCCCCCTTATCCACCTCGACCACCACGCTGTCGTTGGGTTCGTGAATGTAGATGGGTACGCCGCTGTAGAGATGACTACTATCCCTATGATTATAATTACGACTACTAATCTGGAAGGGACCTCTAATTAAAGGGTTGGAGATTTTCTCTCTAACTCTTTAATACTTGTAAATGTTTATTGTACCTGATGTACATCATTAACTTTATAACCTTACATTCAGATAAAGTGCTAGAAAAGAATCCAGAATCAATAATGGATTACTTAAAACTTAATACGATAATGAAATCCAATTATTGAAAACTTAACAATGACAATTAATATTGACCAACCAAACTTAAACCCTATACCGTTTATAATTTATTTAAAATAATATTTAATCTATTCAATCAATAATCTGAAAAGTGATGAGTGAAGATTTAGTATTCCATTCAGACCTAGGCTCGCAATATACTAGTGAGGATATCGTAAAGAAATTATTAGCCTATAAAATATACACTCCTTTAGTCATATGGGTTCTCCGTATAACAATGCCTGTATTGAATCATTTCATGGGATTCTGAAAAAGGAAGAAGTAAATCATGTGAATAGTGTGTAAAACCCACTTTATTGAACTGAATTTATGGATTTGATCTTTTCGTCCTTTCATAATTAGTTATTCAATACTTTATTTTCATAATTTTAATACAGTGGGCAAAAATAGAATAATATTCCTAAACGTTAGAAATGAGGTGATTTGGTAAATGCAGTTAAAGTATAAAAACTTTTTTTCAATTCTTGGTCAATGGATTATCTTTGGAAGCATAATTGGTATAGTTGTCGGTTCTACAACGAATTTTCTTTTAGAGATAAATGATTATCTAGGAGATGATATACGATCAAAAAGAGATTGGCTTATCTTCCTTCTCCCCTTTGGAGGAATTATCTTAGGATACATATATATGAAATACGGAAAGGTATTTTTGAATAATACTTTGAATGACACTGCTGAATTAAATAATCTCGTGATAGACTCAGTTCATGGAAAAAAAGAGATTCCGCGGAGAATGGGACCTATCGTCTATTTCGGGACTTTTATCACAGTCCTTTTTGGTGGTTCAACGGGAAGAGAAGGTGCAGCTGTCCAAATGGGAGGAAGTGTAGCTGCAGCGGTCAACAAATTTTTTAAGGTAAACAGATTTGACAAGAAAATTTTAATTATGAGCGGTATAAGTTCTGGTTTTGGAGCTGCCTTTGGAGCACCTATAACTGGTGCTGTTTTTGGCATGGAAATGGCAGCTTTAGGAAAGCTGAAATTTGAAGCACTTGTTCCTTGTCTTGTGGCTAGCTTTGTTGGTCACTATATAACTACAGCTGCTTGGGGACATAAACACGAAGAATTTATTATACAGCACGTACCAGAAATATCAACTATTACATTTTTAAAAGTTATTCTTATGTCTGTTATTTTCAGCCTGATCAGTGTTTTATACTGTCAGTTGAGACAC
>DASQMK010000202.1:0-1758 GCA_035645575.1 Metabacillus sp. | reverse complement strand
AAATCCGGACGAAGTGTTGCTCTAGTTAACTTCAAGTGTTCAGCAATCTGTTCTCCTGTAATTGGCCCATTTGCTTTAACAATTTCAACAATTTGCTCCTGCCTTTTATTCAGTTCTATTTTCCTCACCGCCTTGCATATTCAATTTCACCTAAATTTATAACATGACTCAATCGAATGGTTACTAATGATTAATCAACACTTTATTATAAAGAGATAAACATTTCTAGTATTATGACACTGTTAAAATGAAAATTCCCTTCAACAAACATCATACCAAAGATTTTGTTTAGCTTTTTATAGGGATAAATTAATTATATACTTTACTCACTTTTTGAAAAGGGTTTTGTTTAAAGCTTTCTTCCTATAGAAAAAGGGCTGACGTCTTGTCAGTCCCTATTCATCTCAAAAATATCCTTTTACTTTACAAGGATAACATTCATTTTCGCAAACGATTCGATAAGTTGAGATAATTTCACCATCTGGGCCAATCGGTTTTGTTTTATCTCTTCATTATCTGACATAACCATCGTATGATCAAAATATTCGTTGATGACTGGCTTTAATGATGCAAGCGCTTGGTACATTTCCTCTGCATTGTTTAAAGAATCCATTTTCTGAGCAGTTTCTGTGAAAGCATTAAATAATGATGTCTCATGATCATTTTCAAACAGTTCACTATTAATTTCCCTAGTCGTACCTTTTTTCGCGATGTTCATGACACGAGCAAGAGCTTCAACCGTTTCTTTGAAGTCTGGGTGAGAAGACGCGTTTTGTAATTCTTTAGCACGAGCTACTATTGAATTAACTTCAATCAATGATGATCCTAACACAGCATCAATTAGATCATGACGGATTTTTTCTTCAGCCAAACGATATTTTAATCTCATTATAAAGAACGAAATTAACTCCTCAGTTGCCTTTTCTGATTCTTTGTTTTGATATTGACTAAATGATAGCTTGAATAACTCCGTTAATGATATTGTCCACTCTTTTGAGAGTAAAATTTGAAGTATTCCGCTTGCCTGTCTTCTAAGAGCATAAGGATCCTGAGAGCCAGTCGGAATTTTTCCAATGGCAAAAAATCCAACGATGGTATCCAATTTATCAGCAAGTGCAACAATTGCCCCTACGTTTGAACTCGGTGCAGTGTCGTCGGCATGTCGCGGCATATAATGTTCATTTATCGCGACAGAAACTTCTTCTTTTTCACCACTTAAGCGAGCGTATTTTTCTCCAATCTTTCCTTGTAGCTCTGGAAATTCATATACCATATGAGTAATTAAATCAAACTTACAAATAGATGCTGCTCGTTCAACATTTTCCTTTTCAGCATTGTTTAATTGTAATTTATCTGCTAATTGTTTAGACAGATTGACAATACGGTTAACCTTTTCACCTAAAGTTCCTAACTCTTCATGAAACACGATTTTATCCAGCTTTTTCACTGCAGCGTCAATTTTCAACTTTTGATCTTCTTGATAGAAGAAATTTGCATCAGATAATCTTGCACGTAATACTTTTTCATTCCCTCTCGCCACATTTTCTAAATGGTTTTGATCCCCATTACGAACTGTAACAAAGAATGACTGCAATTGTCCCTCTTTATTTCGAACAGGAAAATAGCGTTGATGTTCCTTCATCGTTGTGACAAGCACTTCATCTGGTAATGCTAAATAATCTTGTTCAAACTTTCCATAAAGCGCTGTTGGATACTCAACTAAATTATTTACTTCTTCTAAAAGATCCTCGTCCACTG
>DASQMK010000201.1:0-5022 GCA_035645575.1 Metabacillus sp. | reverse complement strand
AAGCTGCTCGTGAGGCTGGACTTGAATTTTAATCGCAAAAGGAGGGACATAAAGAATGCGTCGTATTGATCCAAACAAATTAGAGCTTGAAGAACGCGTTGTTACTGTAAACCGCGTTGCTAAAGTTGTTAAAGGTGGTCGTCGTTTCCGCTTTGCAGCACTAGTTGTTGTAGGTGATAAAAACGGTCATGTAGGTTTCGGTACTGGTAAAGCTCAAGAGGTACCAGAAGCGATCCGTAAAGCAATTGAGGATGCTAAGAAGAACTTAATCGAGGTACCTATGGTAGGTACAACGATCCCTCACCAAGTTATCGGTCAGTTTGGTGCTGGAAACATCCTTTTAAAACCTGCATCTGAAGGTACTGGAGTTATCGCAGGAGGACCTGTTCGTGCGGTACTTGAGTTAGCAGGTGTAGCAGATATTCTTTCAAAATCTTTAGGTTCAAACACTCCAATTAACATGATTCGTGCAACAATTTCTGGATTGAAAGAACTAAAGAGTGCTGAAGAAGTTGCGAAGTTACGTGGAAAAACGGTAGAAGAACTGTTAGGATAAGGAGGGAAAACAATGGCGAATAAGTTAGAAATTACCCTCACTCGCAGTGTAATTGGTCGTCCTGAAGACCAACGTATTACTGTTAAAACACTTGGTCTTAAAAAGTTACATCAAACTGTAGTCCAAGAAGATAATCCTGCGATTCGCGGTATGATTAATAAAGTTGCTCACTTAGTTACAGTTAAAGAACAATAATTGAAACATAAATAAATAAGGAGGTGTCCCGATGAAACTTCATGAGTTGAAACCAGCAGAAGGTTCACGTAAAACACGTAATCGTGTTGGTCGTGGTATCGGTTCTGGTAACGGTAAAACAGCTGGTAAAGGTCATAAAGGACAAAATGCTCGTTCTGGTGGTGGAGTTCGTCCAGGATTCGAAGGTGGTCAAACTCCTTTGTTCCAACGCTTACCTAAACGTGGATTTACAAACATTAACCGCAAGGACTATGCAATTGTAAATCTTGATGTCCTAAACCGATTTGAAGATGGCACAGAGGTTACTCCAGAATTCTTACTTGAATCAGGTGTTGTAAGTAATGTGAAATCTGGTGTTAAAATCCTTGGTAACGGTCAGTTAGAGAAAAAACTTACTGTAAAAGCTAACAAGTTCTCTGCTTCTGCTAAAGAAGCTATTGAATCTGCTGGCGGTACAGCTGAGGTGATCTAATGTTTAAAACAATCTCCAATTTTATGCGCGTGGGTGATATTAGAAGTAAGATCATATTCACCCTTTTAATGTTAGTTGTATTTCGTATTGGAACGTTCATTCCTGTGCCGAATGTTAATGCAGATGTATTAAGGGCTCAGGGTGAACTAAATGTATTCGGAATTCTTAACACTTTCGGTGGTGGTGCACTTTATAACTTCTCTATTCTAGCAATGGGAATTATGCCGTACATCACAGCTTCGATCATCGTCCAGCTCTTACAGATGGATGTTGTTCCGAAGTTTACCGAATGGTCAAAACAAGGTGAAGTTGGGCGACGAAAACTTGCTCAATTTACAAGATACTTTACAATAATATTAGGTTTCATCCAGGCGTTAGGTATGTCTTATGGATTTAATACCCAGTCAGGTGGGTTGTTAATTCAAAATCCAGGTATTGGAACATACTTATTAATTGCGATTGTCTTAACTGCTGGTACAGCATTCTTGATGTGGTTAGGAGAACAAATCACTTCAAAAGGTGTTGGAAATGGTATTTCCATTATCATCTTTGCTGGGATTGTTGCAGGAATTCCCTCAACTGTTAACCAAATTTATGCACAACAATTTGAAGATGCAGGTGACCAACTATTTATAAAAATCGTAACGGTTGCCATTCTAATATTAGCAATTTTAGCCGTTGTGGTTGGAGTAATCTTTATTCAACAAGCACTTCGTAAAATACCAATTCAATATGCAAAAGGATCTAGTAACAAGAATATGGGGGGAGGACATACAACTCATCTCCCATTAAAAGTGAATCCTGCTGGTGTAATTCCTGTTATTTTTGCAGTGTCGTTTATCATTACACCTCCAACAATTGCAGCATTCTTTGGTCCAAACGATGTGACTGATTGGATACAGAAAACCTTTGACTACACGCAGCCTGTAGGTATGATTATCTACATCGCTTTAATAATTGCTTTCACATATTTCTATACATTTGTTCAAGTAAATCCTGAACAAATGGCTGAAAACTTGAAGAAACAAGGCGGATATATTCCTGGAATACGTCCGGGTAAGAGTACTCAGGAATATGTTACAAAGGTATTATATCGTTTAACTTTTGTTGGTTCTCTTTTCTTAGCAGCTATAGCTGTTCTTCCTGTTTTCTTTATTGAATTCGCTGATCTACCACAATCCGCACAGATTGGTGGAACAAGTTTACTTATCGTTGTTGGGGTTGCCCTAGAAACGATGAAACAACTTGAAAGTCAGTTAGTGAAACGTCATTATAAAGGCTTTATTAAATAATGAGGATATGGGAAAATCCTTCCCATTCCCTCTAAATAGAGACTGAGGGGGGAATACAAATGAATCTAGTATTGATGGGTCTTCCAGGCGCTGGTAAAGGTACTCAAGCTGAACGTATTGTAGAAAAATACAACATCCCTCATATCTCTACAGGAGATATGTTCAGAGCTGCTATGAAAGAAGAAACAGAACTAGGTCTACAAGCAAAATCTTTCATCGACAAAGGTGAATTAGTACCAGATGAAGTAACAATTGGTATTGTTCGCGAGCGTTTAGGCAAGAATGATTGTCAAAAAGGTTTTCTTCTAGATGGTTTTCCTAGAACAGTAGCACAGGCAGATGCGCTTGAGGGTATTCTATCAGAGCTTAACAAACAGATTGATTACGTTATTAACATCCAAGTTAACAAAGATATCTTAATGGAGCGCTTAACAGGTCGTCGAATCTGTAAACAATGTGGTGCAACTTACCATTTAGTATTTAATCCACCTGCTAATGAAGGCAAGTGTGATAAATGCGGTGGAGAGCTCTATCAACGTGCAGATGATAACGAAGAAACAGTCGCTAATCGTTTAGAAGTTAACCTTCAACAAACTCAACCTCTATTAGACTTCTATAACGAAAAAGGTTATTTAAGAAATATAGATGGTGAGCAAGATATTGATAAGGTATTTAATGATGTTGATCAACTGGTTGGAGGACTAGGTGCATGATCATTTGTAAGACTCAGCGTGAACTTGATATTATGCGTGAAGCTGGCCGTATTGTTGCTTTGACTCACAAAGAGTTAAAAAAACATATTAAACCTGGCATTACAACAAAAGAATTGGATGCAATTGCCGAAAAGTTTATTCGTGCAAATGATGCAATTCCTTCTTTTAAAGGGTATAATGGTTTCCGCGGAAGCATATGTGCTTCAGTTAATGAAGAACTTGTTCACGGGATACCGGGTGACCGCGTATTAAATGAAGGGGATATCATTAGTATCGACATTGGTGCGAAATACAATGGATACCATGGTGACTCTGCCTGGACATATGCTGTTGGCGAAATTTCCGAAGATGCTCAAAGACTGTTAGATGTAACAGAACAATCATTGTTTAGAGGCTTAGAGGAAGCAAAGTCAGGAGTTAGATTGTCAAATATCTCTCATGCTATTCAAACGTTTGTTGAACAACATGGTTTTTCAGTTGTTCGAGAATATGTTGGTCATGGAGTCGGGCAAGATTTACATGAAGATCCTCAAATTCCGCATTATGGTCCACCGAACAAAGGACCTAGATTAAAACCAGGTATGGTATTAGCGATTGAACCTATGGTTAATGCAGGTACTCGCTATGTTAAAACATTGGCAGATGATTGGACTGTTGTTACAGTAGATGGTAAGTATTGTGCTCATTTTGAACATACAATTGCTATTACTGAAAATGGATTTGAGATTCTGACAAAAGAGTAAATGAAGGTGACATTGCTTATTATGATCGGGACTTCCATTTCTGGTGTATGTGCTTGTCTAGCACTGGTTGGATGAGCTATTGATTACGCCTATTGATACGGAATTCGTTTTGTTGACAGAGAAAAGCGAAAGTTTCTCTCTCTGATTTAAGGGATGTTCATCATCAAGAATTACTAATTAGCGTATCTCCAGAAGTTCAGACAGTATAATGGAAACATGTCGTGTGGCAAATGGAAGTTTGTCGATGAGCAAGTTACTGATTTGAAGAAGGGAGAACAGTTCAATGGCGAAAGATGATGTAATTGAAGTTGAAGGAACTGTTGTTGAAACATTACCAAATGCAATGTTTAAGGTAGAACTAGAGAACGGTCATACGGTTTTGGCGCATGTATCCGGAAAGATTCGCATGCATTTTATTCGTATTTTACCAGGAGACAAAGTTACGGTAGAATTATCTCCATATGATTTAACTCGTGGCAGAATTACGTACCGTTTTAAATAATTTAGCACTCCGTACTACTAAGGAGGTATTAAAATCATGAAAGTCAGACCATCTGTTAAACCGATTTGTGAAAAGTGTAAAGTCATTCGCAGAAAAGGCAAAGTCATGGTTATTTGTGAGAATCCTAAACATAAGCAAAAACAAGGTTAATCTATAAGGAGGTGCAAGCATAATGGCTCGTATTGCAGGTGTTGATATTCCTCGCGACAAACGTGTTGTGATTTCATTAACATATATATTCGGGATCGGACGCTCTACTGCTCAGAAAGTTTTAGCTGAAGCTGGTGTTTCTGAAGATACTCGTGTACGTGATTTAACAGAAGAAGAGTTAGGGAAAATTCGTGATGTAATCGATAAGCTTAAAGTTGAAGGTGACCTTCGTCGTGAAGTTTCTCTTAACATTAAACGTCTAATCGAGATCGGTTCATTCCGTGGTATCCGTCATCGTCGTGGCTTACCAGTTCGCGGACAAAACACGAAAAACAATGCTCGTACACGTAAAGGACCACGTCGTACAGTAGCAAACAAGAAAAAATAAGGTAAAAGGAG
>DASQMK010000200.1:0-14866 GCA_035645575.1 Metabacillus sp. | reverse complement strand
GTATATTCCCTTAGTATAAAGAATATATTAAATACGAACATATATTCTTTTTGGAGGAAATGGCTATGATTGAAAACTACGATCAATTGCCGAAACGAAAGATTCTTTGCGTTGATATGAAAAGCTTTTATGCAAGCTGTGCTGCCGTTTTACTTGGATTAGATCCACTAACTTGTTATTTAGCTGTTGTAGGTGACAAGGAGCGACAAGGAAGCATTGTCTTAGCAGCTTCTCCACGATTAAAAAAGGAATTTGGAATTAAAACAGGCTCAAGGCTCTTTGAATTACCAAATGACCCTCGTATCACCATTGTGAATCCTAAAATGGGGATGTATATCAGGATTTCAACAGAATTAACAAGATTGTTTCACCGCTATGTGCCAAAGGATGCAATTCATACTTATAGTGTGGATGAAAGCTTCATTGAAGTAAGCGGTGTTGAACATATTTGGGGAGATGCACAAACTATCGCGAATAAAATTCGCGATGACATGGAGCGTGAATTTGATCTTCCGAGTGCAATTGGAATTGGTCCTAACATGTTACTAGCTAAAGTTTGTCTAGATACTGAAGCAAAAAAAAAAGGTGTGGCAGAGTGGACATACGATGATGTGAAAACGAAGCTTTGGAAGCTCGAGCCATTAAGTGAAATGTGGGGAATTGGATCAAGAGTGCAAAAAACATTAAATCGAATGGGGATTTTTAATGTTGGACAGCTTGCGAACTACCCCCTTGAGCTTCTTGAAAAGAAATTCGGGGTAATGGGGAACCAGCTTTACTATCATGCATGGGGGGTGGACTTATCAGAAATTGGTGCCCCGATCATGCAAGGACAAATCAGCTTTGGAAAAAGCCAAATTTTACTTCGTGATTATCCAGATCCAGAAGAAGTGAAGCATGTCATATTAGAGATTAGTGAAGAGGTTGCCCGCAGAGCACGGCAGCATGGAAAGGTCGGCCGAACAATTAGTCTTGGCATTGGATATAGCCAGGATGAGTTTGGAGGCGGGTTTTATCGTTCTAAAACAATTGATGAACCAACCAATATCACAATGGATATTTATGAAACATGTCTTCAATTATTTGAGAAATTTTATGCGAACAAAACGGTGAGAAAAATTTCAATCGCTCTTTCAAACATTGAGAATGATAGTGAAATGCAGCTTGATTTATTTCGGCCAAACCGTACTAAACAGCGAACACTTGGGTATGTCATGGATTCAATTCGCCATAAATATGGTTCGGATGCTATCTTACGCGCTGTATCCCATACTCCTGCTGGAACAGCGAAGCATCGTGCGAAGCTTGTTGGAGGCCATAAAGCATAGGAAGAAAACAACAGCGTTTGTTTGCGAAAGCGAGTGGTTGTTATAAAAATAAATTGCATCCTTTGTCTATAGTTCTCTCTTTTAGCCTATTTCAATAATGGAAAAGCTAACGATACCTCCCTTTCGAATATTGTATATAAACTTATTGGTTTTAAGGGAGGGGTCATGTGGAAATTAATCAGCCGTGTTTATCATATATAGCTTTGGGTGATTCTTTGACGGTCGGAGTTGGAACATCATTTTTAACACCCGGATTTGTCGGTCGCTACGTGAGATTAACAGAGAAAACGTTAGATAGACAAATATTTACGAATATCTTCGCAAAATCGGGAATTGAGAGCAGTGGCGTATTAGATATTGTAAGAAGTGAACCATTACATCGGAAAATTAATCGTGCCAATATCATCACGATCTCTGCTTGTGGAAATGATCTTATCCAAGCAAGTAAAGATTTTATTGAATCAGGTGATCAAACAGACCTCGTACAATCAGTAAAAGAGTGTCATAGCAATATGATGAAAATAATGGCGACGATTCATGAGCTAAAAAAAGATTGTAGCGTACCATTTATCATTTTTTTACTTAATTTATACAATCCGTTATCACAAGTCGCAATAGCAGATAAGTGGGTTAGATTGTTTAATCGACATTTAAGCAGCTTTGATAACAACAAAACGATTCGAGTCGTTGATATTTATAAGGTATTCGAAGGTAGACAAGAAGAGCTTTTGTCTAGAGATCGTATTCCTCCGAATAATCTTGGATATCAAGAGATTGCAAATACATTAGTTCAATTAGGCTATCCAAAAGAATTTAATGAATAATGGTAGTGAAGGTAGGTAAAAACATGATACGAGATAGAGGGAATATCAAATGGACATCAATGATGCTCCCCGAACATGTTAAATTGTTGAGAGATTGGTCTGAAGAAGATACTTATCAAGAAAAGCCGGTACTTGATGAACAACAGCTAGAGCAATTTAACGAAACACTTTGCATGGCGATGGAGGAACATATGGAGATTGTTTTTACTTATTATAAAGACCATTTCCTCCATACCTGCTCAGGGTTTGTGCACTATATAGATCCCATTCGGCATACGTTACGTATTGTTGATGAAGAAACTGGAGGTAGACTGGAGTTACCACTTCTATCTATCGTTGATGTTAAACAAAAATAGAGAATGTCTTACTTTTCTATACAAGTAGAAGAAACGATCATTCATGCAAGAATGTACGGTGTGTGATAAACTAAGCTCATAAAGTTGTGAAGGAGATTTATCATGGAAGTGACATTTACAAAAGAAGCGATAGAACAGTTAACTCCCAAACTTAATGAGAATAACGAGAGATTATTAAAATTAAAATACGATACAGATGGCTGCGGATGTGTAATGAGTGGTGTAACAGCATTGTGGTTAGTAGAGGAGCAGGATCAAGGTGATATAAGGATCGAAACAAATCACGTACCACTATTAGTAGAAAAAACAAAAATGGTCTTTTTGGATGAACAACTAACGATTTCTTATAATGAGATAGCGAAAAGCTTCATGTTAAAAAGTCCTTCGCAAATTCTAAATCCACGCATGAGTTTACTTGTACGTTAAGAAATTAGCAGCGAAGAAGATTATTCGACGTAGTGGCTAATTTAAAGAATTAAGTATAAGTGCAACTATGCCTCTGTCTTCGCCTTTCAGGCTTGTCAGTCGGCTTAGTTTTCTTTTATAAAGTAAGGAGCTTGAATATAGATGAAGGACCGATTAACAGCGATAAAAAACGTAGCATTAAACAAAACATGGGTGTCATTTTTACATGAAAACCATCCTTATAGCCTTTTGCATTGGTCAATAGGTGGAGTTCATGATGAAACAAAAGATGTATGGTTGCTTCAAGATGAAATGTCATTTGAGGCACAAGAGTTTCCGACGATTGATGCAGCTATCCAATGGATGGAAGAAAACATGGAGAATATTTCTGATATCCTAGGTTAACGTTAACAAGAGGATGACTCAAAGTATTGACGTCCTGAGTCATCCTCTTGTTATTTTACAATCCTATGTCTTCTAAAAATTCATCAATAACTTTAGAATATTCCTCGCGATTTTCTGCATATGACATGGCATGGGAGCCCTTTTCAGCTATAAACAGTTTCTTAGCTCCTTTTTTCTTTTCATAAAGCAATTTTGACATGTCAGCAGGTATGTAATCATCGTCTTTACTGTGAATAAATAAAATAGGACGTTTAATATTTGGAACAGCTTGTAAGGGTGAGACTCCTTTAATAGAGTAACGGTCCCTAAGCTGAACAAATGGCTTTGCAATTGGCATAACAAGAACACTAGGTATTTTAAACTCGACTTTAAGCCGGTAAAGCAGTTGAGCCTCGAGTTCAGAAAAAGGACAATCTGCGATGTAGAAGTCTGCTCCATCTTCAACCATTCCAGCATAAAGGAGAGTTGTAACAGCTCCCATTGACTCTCCGTGGATACCTAAAATAATTGAGTCTCCAATATCTTTTTTTAACCAATGAACAACCGTTTGAAGATCGAATTTTTCATAATGGCCGTAACTGGTTGTTTTACCACCACTTTCTCCATGTCTGCGATGATCGTAAATAAGTACATTCCAACCTTTTTGGAGGAATAAATTCATGTATTTCACAGAGTTTAGTCGGTTCACGGTTACACCGTGGCAAATAATCATATATCTATTCGTAGCATGAGGTTCAAAAACAGAGCCTTTTATTGAATAACCAAACTTAGATTCAATCGAGAAATCTCTTCTTTCAAGAGCATCATATTCTTGTTGGTTATAAAGTCCAAATTGACTATCGCGATCAATAATCTCCTTATTATCTTTCTTTTTTATAAACATTAATTTATTTGTGAAAAAAAAGCCGATAAACAAAATATAGGATAGAAGAATGAGGAACGGAATAAAAACTTTTTTCACATTTTTACCTCCTAACATGACATCAACATTATTTTACATGAACGACAAGGAGACTTCCAAGTAAGACTAAGAATATAAATAAAAAAGACAAGCAGGGCTGCCTGTCTTCTTAGTTATTGGGGAGAATTTTGTCTTTTGGTTGGGTGAATAGCTTTTTCCATTTCTTCAGCTGCCATCTTGTTATTAGTTGTGTCAGCATTCGGTTTTCCTTTTTGACCACGTTGTTTTGCCATCAACATCGCTCCTTTCTACATTTTTAAAGTGGCATATAAATTAAAAATTATACAATGAATAGCAGAAGTAAATATACTTGAATCACTATAAATATATTTACTATAATTTGAAAAAGAAAGTGGGTAAGAGGAGGCAACGAAGATGAAAAAATCAAAGAAAAACAAGGATGATCAATCAGTTTCAGTGTCTGATCACTTAAATAGTGATTTGTTGGAGCAGTTGAAGGCTGTTAAAAAGGGTTTAACAAAGGAGCAAGAAGAGAAAGAAGCAGCTCTTAAACAAAAAAGAATAGCAGAGCGAAAGCAAAGAGAAAAAAATAAGAGCTTTGAGGAGCTATTTAATGAAAGCTCTTTATCGTGGAAAGACTTTAAATAGACTAAGGAATAAAAAGCGGAGCATAAAGCCCCGCTTTCTAATAAAAATTTTAGCGATGTTGCTCATATTTTTCAAATTTAGTAAGAGCTTGAAGCTGCTGATAAACTCGAGGAGATAGTCTTTCAGCTGATCCGGCCTTAGCATTTTCAATCAATTGTTGTAATTTACTAGCTCCAGGAATTACTGCACCAACAACTTCTTCAAATAAACAATATTGTAGAGCTAACTCAGTCATTGATTGTGTTGAATCAACAGCCTCAAGTTCAGGTAAAAGATGTTTAAGCTCTTCCCTCGAATAGGATAGATAACCTTCTGACTTCAGCTTTTCATCAAGCGGTTTTTCAGTGAGAAGGCCTTTTGCTAGAGGTCCACGTGCAATCACACTAACGTTATGTTTCTTCAAAAGCGAAAACCATTCCTCAGGTCGACGATCTAACAGGCTATATTGCATCATGATAGAGACGATGTTGGATTTTTTTACATATTCTTTAATAACATTCGGACGAATAGAGGAAATGCCGTAATACCTAATTACACCCTCTTGTTTTAATTCCTCAAACGCTTCAATCGTTTCATCAATATGATCTTCAATTGTTCCACCATGTAGTTGATAAAGATCGATATAGTCCGTTTGAAGGCGGCTAAGACTATTTTTGACAGCCTGTTTAATATAGGTTTTTGAGGGATCCCACGTCCAGCCTGTTTTATCCTCTTTCCAGCGGTTACCAACTTTTGTTGCTAAAATGATGTCATGACGACGATCTTTAATCGCTTTACCTACAAGTTTTTCGTTCACGCCAGCATCATATAAATCTGCTGTATCAAAATAATTAATACCTAGGTCAATGGCTTGATCAATAAGTGAACGTGCATGATGTTCTTCAGTACCTAGCGACATACAGCCAAGTCCGACCTCACTAACAAACAAATCTGAATGTCCAAGTTGCCTTTTTTTCATACTACACCACTCCCAAAAATCAGTGTTCTTATCATCGAGAGTAGTATAAAGCTTATCAAAGGTCAACTAAATAGATATCTAAAATAGCATTACTTGCGGATTGAAGTATGGGGATGTGGGGATTTTTTTAATGAATGCTTTTTTTCATTATTAATCCATTCATTTACAGTTCCATATATGCGGCTATATTCCTTTAATTTTGTACGGATTTCCCACGCTTTTCCGACAAGAATTATCCCTTTATCCAATCGATAGATTTTCACGCTAGGAACCATTCCCTTCCAGTAAGATATGATAGAATGTATGAAGATAGGAAAGTTAATAGAACAGGAGCTGAGAAAATGGATAATTTAAAAGAAACAACCTTGACTTCGAAGGAAATCTATAAAGGGAGAATCATTGATCTATACTTAGAGGAAGTGAAGCTGCCAAATGGTCATACAAGCACGAGAGAAATTGTAAAGCATCCAGGAGCGGTGGCTGTAATCGCGATCACGCCTGAAAACAAAATTCTAATGGTTGAGCAATACCGAAAACCATTAGAAAGAACGATAGTAGAAATACCAGCAGGAAAGTTAGAAAAAGGCGAAGAGCCAATAATGACGGCTAAAAGAGAGTTAGAGGAAGAAACAGGATATACATGCTCTGATTTAAAGCCACTAATTTCTTTCTATACTTCACCCGGTTTTGCGGATGAACTTGTTCATTTATTTATTGCTGAAAATTTAGAAAAGCTAACAGAGACAGCTGAATTAGATGAAGATGAATTTGTTGAAGTACTTGAGGTAACACTAGAGGAAGCACAGGAAATGATGAATAGCAATCGAATCTATGATGCAAAAACAGCCTATGCTGTTCAATACTTACTCTTAAAGGAAGCTCAAAGAACATGAATGTTAAAAAGTAATAGATGTGAAAGAGGATGTTACATCAATGAAAAGTTATTTTGCTGACTTACATATTCACATTGGACAAACAGGCTCTGGAAAGGCCGTAAAAATTACTGCTTCTAAAAACCTAACCTTAGAAAACATTTTGATCGAGGCAAGTGAACACAAAGGAATCGATATGGTTGGGATCATTGATTGCCATGTACCAGAAATCATTGTAACATTACAAAATCTTATAGATTCTGGTGAATGCACAGAATTGAAAGACGGGGGTATCTGTTTTCAAAATACAACTCTTATCTTAGGTAGCGAGCTTGAAATATACGATAAGGCGTGTAGAGGCCCAATTCATGTGTTAGTTTTTATGCCTACTCTTGAGAAAATGAAGAAATTATCTTCATGGCTTTCTTCCCGTCTAACAAACATAACTCTTAGCTCTCAACGAATTTATGAAGATGGTAAAACACTTCAGCACTTTGTGAAACAACAAGAAGGATTATTTATTCCAGCTCATATCTTTACCCCGCATAAGAGCTTATATGGGAGTGGAGTGACAAGCTCATTAAACGAAGTCTTTGAAGCTGAATTAATTGATGCAGTTGAATTGGGGTTAAGCTCTGATACAAAAATGGCAGATCAAATCGCTGAACTACATAAGTACTCATATGTAACCAATTCAGATGCACATTCTTTACCCAAAATAGGGAGGGAATATCAAAAGCTGAGAATGGAAGAACCTACCTTCCTAGAACTGACGAAGGTGTTAAAAAATGAAGATGGTCGTAAAATTGAAGCGAATTATGGGTTGAATCCATATCTTGGGAAATACTATGAGACCACCTGTGAAAAATGTGGTGAGAAGCCAGGAAAGCTCCAAACAAGTTGTAAGAAATGTGGAAGTACAAGATTTACAAAAGGAGTTTCAAACCGACTACATGAGTTGGCAAATGGTGTGATAAACAAGGATGCTCGCCCTCCATACATTCATCAAGTACCACTTCAATTTATACCGGGAATTGGACCTAAAACATTAGAAAAATTAAAAAATCTGTTTGGAACCGAAATGAATATTTTGCATGAAGTACCAAAACAAGCGCTTCAGGACGTTTTACCTGAAAAAGTCGCAAATTTTATTGTTGCAGCTCGAGAAGGTCGATTGCAAGTTACTTCAGGTGGTGGTGGAACATACGGGAAAGTGACAGGAATGTAAAAGATAAAAATAGTCCTATTTAGGGCAACAAAATGATAGGGAAAAGACTGAATCTAGTAAGATAGAATTAGTGTGACCATTCACCAATGGCGTAATTAATTCTATTAATTTTAAGCAGAAAAGAAACCATTTTTAAGCATAGATTGTGTTTCCTCTCATATACTCTAGTAAGTGAAAGACGGGAGGAAATAGTTTATGCGGAGACAACAACTGCCAGTAAGTGCAATGATAAAGCAGCACCTTAAGGAGTATTCTTCAATATATTTGTTTGTTTTTGTATTATTTTTGATGGGAGTCATTTTTGGAGCGATTATTGTTAACAGTATGAACTTGAGCCAAAAAGAGGATTTATACTATTATTTAAATCGTTTTTTTGGACAAGTAGCAGAGGGGAAAGTTGCAAGCGCAGCAGATATGTTCCACCAGAGCTTCTTCCACAATTTAAAATATTTAGGGTTAATGTGGATCCTTGGGATTTCGATCATTGGATTACCTGTTATACTCGTTATGCTTTTTATTAAAGGAATGGTTGTAGGATTTACGGTCGGATTCTTGGTTAATCAGTTAGGGTTAAAAGGGTTTCTCCTTTCATTTGTTACGGTTTTACCACAAAATGTATTATTAATACCAGCTTTTATCATTATGTGTTCGGTTGCGATTTCTTTTTCTCTAAAAATAATAAGGCAGCTCTTTGTGAAAAAGTCAAACACACTAGAAGCTCCATTATCACTTTTTATGCGTTATGCGTCCGTTTTTATTTTTATCGGAATGCTAGCTGTACTTGCATCAGGCTTTGAAGCGTATGCATCACCATTTTTAATGAAAAATGTTGTAGAATTTGTCAGTAAATAAAAATGATTATTAAATAATAATACTTATTTTTATTACATTAAAATCATTTTAGTTGGACACTTTCCTTGCCTATGATATATAATAGTTTTGGGAACGCGGCGAGGGAGGAAAAGTGTTATGGAAAACCGCATTGATCGGATAAAAAAGCAGTTGCATACTGCTAGCTATAAGCTAACACCACAACGTGAAGCGACCGTTCGGGTATTACTTGAAAATGAAGAAGACCATTTAAGTGCAGAGGATGTATACCTTCTCGTTAAAGAAAAAGCACCCGAAATTGGTTTAGCAACTGTGTATCGTACATTAGAATTATTAACAGAACTAAAAGTAGTGGATAAAATAAACTTTGGTGATGGTGTTTCCAGATATGATCTTCGTAAAGAAGGCGCGGCGCATTTTCATCACCATTTAGTATGTATAGAATGTGGATCAGTAGCAGAAATTGAAGAGGATCTTCTAGAAGATGTGGAAGAAATAGTCGAACGAGACTGGAAATTCAAAATAAAAGATCATCGCTTAACCTTCCATGGAATCTGTGTAAAATGCCAGGAAAAAGACGAAAGCAAATCAGAATAATATCATCAAGGTCTAACAGATAGTTAGACTTTTTTAATACGTTTAGCTCCTTTACGGCTCGCCAACCGGCGAGTTTTTTTATTTCAAGAAAATTGGTCTTTCCGAAATAATATGTATAAAGTTTGTCCTTTTTGGCATATCTTTTAATAATCACACAAAAATCGGATTATTGGAGGTAGCTATGATTAGGTGGCTAAAAACGGTGAGAGATATGATTAAGGTTTTTGTCCTTTTTACTGGATTTACGATTTTGTTCTATTATGCTATCATTTGGGTGAACTTAGAGTACCAACAGATGCACCGCTATGATCAACCAGAAGGTGCAGCATTAAAGGTAACAAAGATGATTAAAAATGAGGAAGAAAACTGGTTAAACAGATTGATTTTCTTTATTGATAACGGGGAGTAGACAATTTTGAAGGATCAAATTAAAGATTTTATCCATTACCTAATCGTAGAAAGAGGCTTGTCAAATAATACAATTGTTTCCTATGAAAGAGATTTGAAAAGCTATCAAAAGCATTTGAACGAAGTGCAACAGATTACTTCTTTTAACGATGTATCCCGTCTTCATATCATTCAATTCCTTAAATTTTTAAAAGAATCCGGGAAGTCGAGTAAAACGATTGCTAGGCATACAGCTTCTATTCGAAATTTTCATCAATTCTTATTGAGAGAAAAACAAGCTGACCAGGACCCATCCGTGTTAATAGAATCGCCGCAAACTGAGAGAAACCTGCCAAAAATACTTTCTCTTCAGGAGGTTGAAAAGCTTCTTGAAACTCCAAAACTCACATCTCCCTTTGGGTTACGAGATAAAGCAATGTTAGAGCTCCTGTATGCAACAGGCATACGTGTAACTGAGATGATTAATTTGAATCTGACAGATGCACATCTAACAATGGGCTTTATTCGTTGCTATGGAAAAGGAAACAAGGAAAGAATTGTTCCTATTGGGAGGGCAGCAACAGAGGCAATCATGAATTATGTTGAAAAAGGCCGCACAAAGTTAATGAATAAAAAGGAACCAACAGAAGCCTTATTTATCAACCATCATGGAAAGAGAATAACAAGGCAAGGGTTTTGGAAAAATTTGAAGAAAATCGCACTTGAGGCAAACATTAAGAGTGAATTAACGCCACATACATTAAGACATTCCTTTGCAACACATTTACTTGAAAACGGTGCGGATTTACGAGCCGTTCAAGAAATGCTTGGGCATGCTGATATTTCAACCACTCAAATATACACACATGTGACGAAAACACGACTTAAGGATGTTTACAATCAATTTCATCCACGTGCATAAAAGCATCGCCTGTTTAGGAGATGCTTTTTTACTGTAAAAGAATAAGAAAATTAAGAGAATAATAGAGATGTTGTCAATATTCCGAAAGAAAGTATATAATGGAAATGAAGTAGTTGTCAGACTTCCGACAAGTTCCTCGTATAGAATGGAATGTTATGATAAATGGAAAAGTAAAATAAGGTATGAAGTAAAGGAGGACATTGTTGTATGGAGAAATATACATATAAGCGAGTGTTTTTAATTGTATTAGACTCTGTAGGAATTGGTGAAGCGCCAGATGCTGAGAAGTTTAATGATGTAGGTTCAGATACATTAGGACATATTGCAGAGCATACGGGTGGCTTACATATGCCAAATATGGCGAAGTTAGGATTAAGTAATATTCGTGAAATTAAAGGGATACCAAAACAACCACAACCACTTGCTTTTTATACAAAAATGCAAGAAGCATCAAATGGTAAGGATACAATGACAGGGCATTGGGAGATAATGGGATTGCATATTGAGCAGCCATTTCAAGTATTCCCAGATGGATTTCCAGAAGATTTAATAAAAGAATTAGAGGAAAAGTCTGGTCGGAAAATTATCGGGAACAAACCAGCTTCAGGAACTGAGATATTAGATGAACTGGGTGAAGAGCATATAAATACAGGTGCTCTCATCGTTTATACTTCAGCTGATTCAGTTTTGCAAATTGCTGCACATGAAGAAGTGGTACCTCTTGATGAATTGTATAAAATTTGTGAAATGGCAAGAGAAATGACAATGAATGATAAATATATGGTTGGACGAATTATTGCTAGACCATTCATTGGAAAACTAGGTGAATTTACTAGAACAGCTAACCGTCATGATTACGCTCTAAAACCGTTTGATCGCACTGTTATGAATAAACTAAAAGATAGTGGCTATGATGTTATTTCTATCGGGAAAATTGCTGATATTTATGATGGAGAAGGAATTACTCAATCATTACGTACAAAGTCTAATATGGATGGTATGGATAAGTTAAACGAAACATTAAATATGGAATTTACTGGATTAAGTTTCTTGAACTTAGTTGATTTTGACGCTCTATATGGTCATAGAAGGGATCCAAAAGGCTATGGTAAAGCACTCGAAGAATATGATGGAAGATTAACAGAAGTGCTTGATAAATTAAAGGAAGACGATCTGCTCATTATTACCGCTGATCACGGAAATGATCCAGTACATCACGGAACTGACCACACAAGAGAATATGTTCCATTATTAGTATATAGTCCAAGTTTTAAAGAAGGAAAAGAGCTTCCATTAAGGGAGACATTTGCTGATGTAGGAGCATCAATTGCCGATAACTTTAATGTCAAGCTCCCTGTATATGGTAAAAGCTTTCTGTCTGAGTTGAAATAGGAGGAGATACAAAGTGAATATTGAAAAAGTTAGAGAAGCCGCGAGTTACTTACGAGGTAAATACACAGATACACCTAGTATTGGATTAATTTTAGGTTCAGGCTTAGGTGTGCTAGCAGATGAAATTGAAAGCCCTATAAAAATTCCATATAATGAAATCCCGAATTTTCCTGTATCAACTGTTGAAGGCCATGCTGGTCAGCTCGTTTTTGGACAGTTAAAAGGTGTAAAAGTAGTAGCCATGCAGGGAAGATTTCATTTTTATGAAGGTTATAGCCTAGATAAAGTTACTGCACCGGTACGTGTCATGAAGGAATTAGGAGTTGAGACATTGATTGTAACCAATGCAGCAGGTGGAATCAATAAAGCATTCGAAGCAGGAGACCTTATGTTAATTAGTGACCACATTAATAATATGGGGACAAATCCATTAATTGGTCCAAATGATTCAGAAATTGGTGCTCGCTTCCCAGATATGTCTGAGAGTTATGATTATACCTTAAGAGAATTAGCTAAAAGCGTTGCTAGTGAATTGAATATTAAGCTCCAAGAAGGAGTTTATGTCGGAAACACAGGTCCATCCTACGAAACTCCAGCAGAAGTTCGTGCTCTACGTATTATTGGTGGCGATGCAGTCGGTATGTCTACAGTTCCAGAAGTAATTGTAGCACGACATGCCGGGTTGAAGGTATTAGGTATATCATGTATCTCAAACATGGCTGCAGGTATCCTAGATCAACCACTTACACATGATGAAGTAATTGAAACAACTGAAAAAGTCCGTGCGAATTTTTTAAACTTAGTGAAAAGCATTGTGGAAAGAATCAATTCCTAATCTTGATTAAAAAGGTGATAAAGCGATGAGAATGGTTGACCTTATTGAAAAAAAACGTGATGGAAAGGAACTAACAAAGGAAGAAATCCATCATATAATTAAAGGCTATACCTCAGGAGACATTCCTGATTATCAAATGAGCGCTTTTACGATGGCAGTTTATTTTCAAGGAATGACAGCTCAGGAACGTGCTGAACTTACAATGGCAATGGTACATTCAGGAGATACCATCGATTTAAGTGAAATAGAAGGGATTAAAGTTGATAAACATAGTACGGGTGGTGTCGGTGATACAACGACTCTAGTACTAGGGCCATTAGTAGCAGCGGTAGGTGTACCAGTGGCGAAAATGTCTGGAAGAGGATTAGGTCACACAGGTGGCACAATTGACAAGCTTGAATCTGTAACTGGTTTTCATGTAGAAATCGAAAACAAACAATTCATTGAATTAGTAAACAAAAATAAAATTGCTGTAATCGGTCAAAGTGGGAATCTAACACCGGCAGATAAAAGCTTATATGCATTGCGAGATGTAACCGCTACAGTGAACAGCATACCTCTCATTGCTAGTTCTATCATGAGTAAAAAAATTGCAGCTGGTGCAGATGCCATTGTTCTCGACGTCAAAACAGGTGCTGGAGCTTTCATGAAAGACCTTGATGATTCAAAAGAGCTGGCAAGGGCAATGGTTGATATCGGAAACCTAGTAGGTCGCAGAACAATGGCTATTATTTCTGATATGAGCCAACCACTTGGCTATGCAATAGGAAATGCTTTAGAAGTTAAGGAAGCAATTGATACATTAAGTGGCAAAGGTCCAAAAGATTTAGAAGAACTGTGCTTATCACTTGGAAGTTATATGGTTCTTCTAGCGGAAAAAGCTCAGACTCTAGAGGAAGCAAGAGCCATGCTAATTGACGTCATGAACAATGGGAAAGCGCTGACGACAATGAAAACATTCCTTGAAGCCCAAGGTGGAGACGGATCTATTGTAGAGAAACCAGAAACATTACCACAATCAACATATAAAATAGAACTTGAAGCAAAGCAAGATGGCTATCTTTCAGAGATGGTTGCTGACTCAATTGGAACAGCCGCGATGCTACTAGGAGCAGGGCGTGCAACAAAAGAATCTGAAATTGATCTAGCTGTCGGACTTGTTTTAAACAAAAAAATTGGTGATACGGTTAAAAAGGGTGAATCATTAGTAACGATCCATAGTAACCGCGAAAATGTAGAAGATGTAAAAGAAAAGCTCTACGAAAGTATTACTATAAGTGACCAAAAGGTAGAAGCACCTAAATTGATCTATGCAACAGTTGAATAGTTATTTTTAATTAGTGGACCACAGCCAGAGGCTGTGGTTTTTTATTTCAAGATTACAACGTAACTATGGGGAAGATGCTACGAAAAAGGAGAGGCTGACGCGATAAAAAGAAAAGTTGGCGCAACGATAGGGGAAACAGACGCGACAAAGGTCAAAATGGATGGAATAAACACTAATTTTAAATTTTGAAGTAATATTTTATGATTTTTTATATTAAAGGATTGCGAAATACCACTATTGAAATAGTAAGGAAAAAGGTAATGGAGATAAATTACCATGATCGTGAAAGCAAAAACAACTACCAATTAAAATCTACAAGTTAGAGGCTTTACTGAGAAGGGTATCAGTGCATCATCCTAATCGGCTAAAAATAGAAAGTGAGCATATAAAAAGAATGACTGGATATAAAGGAGAAAAGTCACTTGAGAATTACCTAAGTTTTCTTGATGAGACTATTATATATTTCATGATTTGAGATTGAAGGGTAAGAAGCATTTTGTATACATTGTTAAAAGACTTCAAAATACGCTCATCTTCAAGAGATAAAAGACTACTATCTTCACTAAACTTTATATCCTCTGGAACTACTAGTAATACCATTAAACATATTGAAATTTAAAATCGACTCA
>DASQMK010000199.1:0-11003 GCA_035645575.1 Metabacillus sp. | reverse complement strand
GAATCCCGGATTTAGCAGCCACATCCATAACACAGCAAGTGCTACATGCGGGACAAGGGTTGGTAAGAAAAAAATCGTTCTGTATATCGCCATACCTTTCACTTTCATATTCAACATCATCGCTAATGCAACCCCAAATATAATACTTAAAGGGACAAAAAATACAGCAAAATAGACAGTATTATAAACCGACTTCCAGAACAGAGTATCGTGAAATAAATCCTTATAGTTTTGAAGTCCAATAAATTCTCCTGGTTGAAGAATGCTATATGTTGTAAAGCTAAAGTAGATGGAAGAAAATAAAGGAATGGCATAAAAAATGATCAGTCCTAGAATCCAAGGTAATGCAAATAAGATTCCGTATTTATATTCTGCCAAGTTAGCAACTATTTTTTTTCGCCTTGTGGAAATTGGGACATTTTGAGTAGTCGTTTGATTTACCGGATTGCTTTTCACCTATGATTACCCCCTATCTATCAAAGACAAGGGAGAAAAATCCTCCCCTACCTCTTATTTATTAAGCTCCTTGTTGACCTTATCCGTTACTTTTGTTAACAGCTCCTCAGGAGTTCCATTTCCTCTTGTTGCATTTTCAACTGCACTAGCTAATTCATTCCAATAAAGAGAACCTTGCGTCATAACAGGTCGATGATGCGAAACAGGTAAAATCTCAACAAATTCCTTTAAGATCGGATCTTCTTTATATCCAAGTTCTTCATTGACTGAATCAATAACAGAAAAATCTCTTGAAATACCACTAAATATTTTTTGGCCTTCTTCACCACTAAAGAACTTTAGAAATTCCCAAGCAGCTTCTTTGTTTTTCGCTCCTTTAGGGATAACGACAGACCAGCCACCAGACCATGTTGTATGATTTTCGCCTGTTGGAGTTGGCATTGGAAATACACCATAGTTCAAGTCAGGTTTAAATTTTTTGATGGCAGAAACTTCCCAAGGACCACTTACTTTCATGCTTAGTTGTCCGGTTAAAAATGGATCCATCGCACCTGTCCCCTGGGAATCTGTAAAACCAGCAATATCTTCCACATCATATTTTTGAGCATAATTTGCCATCCATTGTAATGCTTCAACTACTTTTGGATCATTTGCTGTTGCTGTGTTTGTTTCAGGGTTGAAGAACTCTCCGCCAAAGGCCCAGCCCCAACCATATAACCACCCTTGACCAAACCATGGGATAAATCCAATTCGTTGGAATCTGCTTCCCTCTTTAATGGTCAATTTTTCAGCTGCTGCTTCTAGCTCTGCAATTGTTTTAGGTGGATTATTCGGGTCTAATCCAACCTCTTCAAAATGATCTACGTTAAAATAGACTAAACGTGAGTCTGTAGAAGTAGGTAAACCATAAAGTTTTCCATCGTAGCTTGCTTCTTCCCAAGCAAATGGGTAATACATATCCTTTGTCACACCGCTTGCTTCAGCAAGTTCTGTTAAGTCCTCCAACGATCCTTGAGCAGCCCAAGAGCCAATTTCAAATCTATCAAAATACGCAACATCCGGTGGATTTCCTCCAGATACAGCTGTTAATAATTTTTCGTTTTGCCCTTCCCCTTGGTTCGCTGTATAAACAGCATTTATTTTAATGTCTGGATGTTTTTCTTCAAAAGCCTTTATAACTTCATCAACAGCCTCACCTGTAACATCTGTCATAGAATGCCAGAACGTAACCGTTGTTTTCCCATCACTTTCTTTGCCTTCAGATGAACTAGAGTTTGACGAACACCCCGCAATGATCAGTGAAAAAGACATAAGTAATACGAATGTTAAAAATCCAATCTTCCCCTTCTTTTTCATTCCAATCCCCCTCATTTGATATGAAATGCTTTTAGTACAAGAAAAACTACCTTTCCTGTCCTCCCTTCCCCTTCACATTTCTTTTAGTAAAGACAAAGCTGTATGTACCATCAATAAATAACAGCGCTTTCATTTTGCGTTTTAAAAAAGTGCGATAAGATGATATAACAACCTATCTAACTTATCATCAATGGTATGTTGTTAGATTAGCAAGGTATATTTAGTATGTCAATATTATTTTGTGAAGTTTTAAAATAAAAATAAGGAGCTAGCCATAAATGGTTAACTCCTTATTTTTATCTATCTTATATGTTTACTAGGTTTTTGGTTGAATTTCCTTCAAGAAAAGAGAAGTCAACGACTGTATGGTTTGGTTCTTTCTTCCCCATTGAGATGTGCTTATATAATATATCAACCGCCTTATTTGCTATATCTACTTCATTTTGTTTGATATGTGTGTAATCAGGGCTTTTATAAGGATGTATTGGTGAGTCAAAACAAACAATTGAATAATCATCTGGTACATGATGACCTAAATCATATAATACTTTTGTTATCAATAAAGCCCAATCATATTCACAGGCGACAAAAGCAGTAATTGTCGAATTAGCAAGGACAAACTTTTCTATGATTTCGTAATTTATTTCGAACAAGCTTTTATTGTCTTTTGTTTGTTCAAGACTGTTAAGTAGGTTTAACAACATAAACTCTTGTTTTAATTGAATCCCTTGTTTTGAATAAGCTAGCTGAAACCCTTGCACTCTTTCTTCAATCGCAGATGTTCCAACAGGTGAAGATGAAATAAAACCAATATTTTTATGACCTCTTGTGAATAAATAATTGGTAAGCTGCTCACTTGCTAATCGATTATCAGTACAAACTGAGCTCGCCGGAATTCCTTTTAAATAGCGATCCACTAAAACGAGTGGGAAATTTTTAAGACTTAATTTAAGTAGCTCGACATTGTAGTTTTCTCCGTGCACTGGAAAGATAATTAGTCCATCAACTGAATCATTTACTAATTGTTTTATCGCCTTTTCTTCCTCTTCAATTTTACCATGTGTTTGCCTAATGATTAGGTTTGCATTCTTCGCTGTACATGCATTCTCAATTTCTTTCACCATTTTCGTTCCAAAGCTATCAGAAAAACCCGGAATAATGAAAGCGAATGTATATCGTTTTTCATTTCCATTTGACTTTGATGTGTTTATTGAGTCACTGTTTCTTTCATCAATTTGTTTTGAGACAAATGAGCCTTTCCCTCTTATTCTCTCAATGATATTATTTTGAGCTAATAAATCCAACGCTTTTTTCGAGGTAATTCGACTTACCTTAAATTTATCTGAAAGATCCTTCTCAGATGGAACTCGATCACCGTAGTTTAAAAAACCCTTGTTTATTTGATCGATAATGTAATCATAAATTTGCTCATAAAGTGGAGTTTTCATAAGTTATTCACCTTTTAGTATAGTTGTTATATTTAATATATCATCTTAGTTTCCTTTAAACAATATATTAGACCTAGCTATTTTTTTAGGTGAATTGGTTAAAACTAGTTCTTAAAAAGCTTTTCTGTTTCAACAATAATAGCCCAAACATCCTATAAGAATTTCGGGCTATTAACTCATTTCTTCAGTTCTATTTTCCGTTTTTGTTGATTTGACGCGCTCGCTAGCTGGTTAATCAATGTTAATCTTTCCATATCTTCCACTGTGATCGAAGGGGTTTTGTCAAAGAGAATGTGCTCTGCCCATTGTTCTAATGGCATCGGCAATGGCGCAGGCATATTTTCAACATTTATTCGCTTTTCTCCTAGTTGCTTACAGTTGAGATAGGCTTTTGTTTCTTCTATCAGTAAACTGCCTTCCGTTCCATATAACTCGAGTTGGAATGGTGAGCCATGTGATACGAAACTTGTTTCAAGTGTTCCTAAGGCACCTGATACATATTCAACAAGAACAACGGCATTGTCATCTACCTCATGTCTCATCGTCCTTGTAATCTAGCTGTAACTGCTTTAGCTTCACCCGCTAACCGATTCGTTAAATAGATTGGATGTGCACCCAAGTCGATCAAAGCTCCTCCCCCGCATTCCTCTTTATTGAAAAAATGCTTAGGTAACCAGCCATGAGGATGATCATCAAATGGTACAGCTCCATTATGAGCACAGCGACATCTGATCGAGGTTAATTGACCTAATAATCCTTGATCTAATACATGTTGTGCATATAAATAGTAACTTGATGTAAGCCTTGGTAGTGAGAGCATTAGCTTAATTTGATGTGTGTTAACTGCGTCAAAAATTTCATGACAATCCTCGACAGTAAGTGCTAATACTTTTTCAGAAAAAATATGTTTTTTGTGTTGAGCCGCAAGGATCATGACTTCTTTATGTAAATTTGTTGGTGTATCAACAATGACAGCATCAATAGAAGGATCATTAAGGACATTCATTAGATCAGTTTCAAATGCAACACCTAATTCATCTGCCCATTTCTTCCCCCTATCAGCCTTTTCATCCCAAACTACTTTTATAGTGATATTTTCATTTTCTTTGGTTCCCCTGCATAATCTAACGCATGAACATGCCACTTGCTTAACATGGCAACATTAATCATAAAAACTTCCTCCTTTTCCCCTTTGGTAAAAACGCTTACATTTTATCATATATGCTTCTATCAATCTATTATATCATTCATGTAACATAATATGCTTTTTCATATAACAAAAAGACAAACCACATTTGGTTTGCCGCTCTTACATATTCTGTTTTTCAGCTAAACGTTTAATAATTGTTGCTAGTAATAAGGTTCTTTCAACAAGACTCGGGATTTCCAAATATTCCTTGTCACTATGTGCATTTCCACCGATCGGACCAAGACCATCAATTGTTGCGATTCCTAAGGAAGATGTAAAGGATGCGTCAGAGCCGCCACCTGTTGCTGTATCTTCTATTTCAATACCTATTTCGTCACCTACATCTTGAATCAACCTTAGCAAAGCACGTGTTTTTTTGTTTTTTTCCATTGGAGGTCGATTCATTTCCCCTTCAAGCAAGATCTTTGTGCCTACTACTTCTGTCGTTGAACAAATTTTCTCCAGTTTTTCCTCAATGATCTCTACTTGCTCGATTTCTTTCATCCTGACATCAATCTGTGCCTCAGCATGGTCTGAAACTGTATTAGCGCTTGACCCGCCTTCGATAAGGCCAACATTCACGCTAATTCCTTTTTTATGATCTGAGAGCTCATACAATTGAATAATTTTATGTGCTAATTCTTCAATTGCACTTCTTCCCTTTTCCGGTTCAATTCCTGAATGCGCCGCTTTCCCTTCAACAATAAGCGTGTAATTTCCCTTCCCTCTTCGTGATGAGACTAATGAACCATCTTTTCGAGCTGGTTCCATGACAAGCGCATATTTGGTATTCTTTGCTTCTTTTTCAATGAGAGACTTTGAGGTTGGTGAGCCTATTTCTTCTTCACTGTTAAGGACAATTTTTATATGCTTGAAGCCTTCTACCCCTGTATTCATTAAAGCTTTTATCGCAAATAAAACTGTTGCATGGCTTGATTTCATATCAATCACACCTGGTCCATATGCGCGATCCCCCTCAATCCTGAACGGTCTCTCCTGTACTGTTCCTTTTGGAAAGACGGTATCCATATGAGCAAGAATAACAATACTAGGATCTATTGCGTCTTTATGTTCAATAACTAAATGATTGCCATATTCCTTTTGCGGAATGACTTTAACATGAAATCCAAGCTCTTCATAGCATTCCTTTAGAATCTCTCCTATTTGATCTACACCTTGTTTATCATATGAACCACTATCAATATTCACTAGCTTTTCTATAAAGTTCAGCATATCTTTACAATGCTGTTGTAAAAATGATTCCATGGAGCCTTTCCTTCTTTCTTTCTTGCAGTCACACTATTAAAATGATTTTACCAGAACAAAGTCCTAAAGGTAAGTAGGGAATTTAGCATTATATAAAAAGATTCGCTAATAACCATAGTAAAATAAAACTGATGACGATCGTCAAATTTGACAATGTTCCAACAAATTTTTGATTATATTCAAACTCTACTGAATAAGGTAGGACAGAAACAGATGTTGGTAGTAGAAACCCTAGCAGTAACGTATATTTAAACATTTCATCAAAAGGTAAAAGAAAGAAACAAAGTAAACCTAAGAGTAAGCCTGCACCATATCTTAAGCATAAATATTGTAGCATTAACTTTACATAGCTTTTATCAAATGTAAAATTCAAATAAATACCTAAAAGCAATAATGATAATGGCATATTAGCTGCAGATATAATTTCGGCAACATCTAACACGACTGAGGGCAATGTTAATCCTACTAAATTGATGACAACAGCAAAAATATATGTCATAAGCGGAATAGACTTTGACATCTTTGAAACAACTGTTTTAAAGTCAAATTTCACTTCTTCTTTCGAGAAAAAGCTACCAATTAAATAGCTTACCCCAAACACAATAAAGGCATTCCCAACATCAAGCATTCCAAAATAGGTTATCCCCTCTTTCCCAAAGATAACCTCAACAAGAGGATAGGCAAAAAGACCAATATTAAAGCCCGGGATCATCATTCCGAGCATTCCCTTTACATCTCTTTGCTTTTTACGAAACAAAAAAAGACCTATAGCTCCTATTAATATCCCATAAAGGAAACCAATTAAAATAAGTAAAAATAATGATGATTCTAATGTTATATCAGAAAAAGTAATAATGATTAAAGATGGTAGAGTAAGGTTAAAAATAATTCTTGATAAGCCTTCTCCATCTTTCTCTTTAATAATATTTCCTCTTTTTAATATATAACCTAGTGAAATAATTAAAACACAATATAAAAATTGCATATTAAAGCTATCCAAGTTTAACTTCTCCTTAACGTACATTCTTTAAAAATCCACAATACTGTTCATTCTACCTAACATCTATCACTTAATCAAACTATTACGTTACTATTTTTCTTAAAACACAGTTTCTATTCCACTATTCTAAATTTTGTGATAAATTGAACTAGACTACTTTGAGAGGATGTAGATTTATGGCTAAATTTGAGAATATTACAATTGAAAAGAAAGCAAATCTCTATTTTGAGGGAAAAGTATCTAGTAGAACGATTTTATTTTCTGATGGAACGAAGAAAACACTTGGAGTTATGCAACCGGGTGAATATGAATTTTCTACGAATGTGAAAGAGGAAATGGATATAGTCTCTGGTCAATTAGAATATAAATTAGCAGGCGAAGATTGGAAAACAATTGATGGACAGGGTGTCTTTTATGTTCCAGCAAATGAAACATTTCAGGTAAAAGCACATACAGTTGTTGATTATTGCTGTTCTTACCTAAGTGAATAAATAGGACAATGCTAAATATAAAAACGGAAATGTCTTTTTAAGCACATTTCCGTTTTGTAAAAGATTATCTTTTTTCAGTATGTACAACCAATTGAAATAAAAACTGATAAATGAACCGGAGTACTTCTCCGATTGACATTTTTTCCTCAAATCCTTTGATATGATCCAATGTAAGATTCATATCCCATAAACCATCTTGTTGATTAAACATTAAATTATATTTCGGTGATTCCCCTATCAGCATTTCTTCTACATGTTCTCTAATCTTTTTTTCTTCATTTTTCTTAAGCTTAAGACCAAACATCGCATCATAGGTGCCGAATACATCATCTACTTCCAAAGAAATAGCATCTATTCCAATAATATCAAACCATTCTGATTCAATATAGATAAATTCGGCCATGTTATCCTTAAGATAGCTTATTGGCTTTTTTAAAAAACTTCCCGACTCTTTGCTAATCAGCTCATCAGTTTCTTTAAGGCTTCTCTCAATGTATGCATCAAGAAATCTTGAAGTCGGCTCATTTACTTTTACACTTACATACTGTTGATTGTTAGGAAGTAATTGATTGGTTTCTAAATATTCTTTTTCTTCCGCAAACAGTTCAAAATCTGCTCCTGATTGGTCTAATAACTTTTGTACACGATCCTTTAACAAGGCTTGTCCTCCATTCACACTATCCTCTATGACTATAGTATATCCAATTATCTTATGATTTTACAGATTCACTTCCAGGCAAACAGGACAGTGATCACTTCCTAATATGTCACAGTGTACTTGCGAATCGACCAGACGATCTTGCAGCTTGTTGGATACAATAAAATAGTCAATTCTCCAACCAATATTCCTTTCCCTAACCTTGCTCATGTATGACCACCATGAATAAACATCTTTCTTATCTGGATATAAATATCTGAAACTATCAACGAAACCTTCATTTAATAAAAGCGACATTTTCTCCCGTTCTTCATCAGTAAACCCAGAATTTCCTTTATTAGATTTAGGGTTTTTCAAATCAATCTCTTGATGTGCAACGTTTAGATCACCACATAAAATGACAGGCTTCACTTGATCCAGCTTTGAAAAATAATCTCGAACATCTTCTTCCCACTCTAGTCTTTCCCCGAGTCTTGAGAGGTCGCGTTTTGAATTTGGTGTATACATCGTAATTAAATAGAAGTCTTCAAATTCTAAAGTAATGATTCTTCCTTCAGGTTCTTCCTCGTTTTCCCCAACACCATAAGAAACACTTAGAGGTTTTTTCTTAGTAAAAACAGCTGTCCCTGAGTACCCTTTTCGGAGGGCATAATTCCAAAATTGGTGATAGCCCTCAAGCTCTAACGTTAACTGTCCTTCCTGCATTTTTGTTTCCTGGATACAAAATATATCTGCATCAACTTCATGAAAATAATCTAAAAATCCTTTTTTGACACAAGCTCTTATTCCATTTACATTCCATGATACGAGTTTCATAGGATCTAACTAACTCCTTCGTTCATTTTTTCTTATAAATATTTATCTTATCTTATTTGGCTAAAATAATCTAAGATTTTGTATGTTATTAAGAAAAGCCGCTGGAGCTAGACACAAAAACTACGTACAAAATTTTATACTTCCTTCTCTTTATAAAAAAGGAATGTCCATAATGATACGAACATTCCTTTTTTGATTATTAAGTTGGTGAGGCTTTCCAATTCTTATTCTCCTTGTCTTGGTACAGAAAAACTGAGCTGAGATAAATCTATCTTGTTGGGGTTTTCACGATTACGGATTTCTATTTAGTGGTCGTTGTTTGCAGAGGTTCTGTTTTGGAAACGAAGTCTGAAGCTAAATTCAACACCCCATTTCCTTGATAGCGTCGGCTGTAATTCAACGATATCGTTCTTTTAATAAGTTGAGCGTAAATCTCAGCCTCAGTTAGGGGACGGTCAAATTCTTTTTCACATTGTTCAATAATAAGAGCAGCGGCTCCTGAAACATGTGGGGTCGCCATCGATGTTCCTGATAAGACGGCAAATTCGTTATTAAGATATGTTGATAAAATTTCTTCACCTGGTGCTACGAGATCGATGGCATTATTTGAATTGCTAAATTCTGAAATCTCCTTTTGTAAATTGACTGATCCGACTTGTACGACTTCTGGATATGCTCCTGGGTATGCAAACTCATCCGTCTCATCATTTCCATCCCCTTCATTACCTGCAGCACAGACGACGAGTATATCTTGTCTAATTGCTTCTTGAATTGCCTTATGAAGCTCTGGACTATCCTCTCTGCCTCCTAATGACATCGAGATGACTCTTACGCGCTCACCATCCGGTCCTCGCCAGTTTGCCGCATAGCGAATGCCATCGGTCACCCATTTCGTTTCTCCATAGCCTTGGCCTGAGAGCACCTTTAAAACGAGCAGCTTTGCTTTGGGCGCTACACCGATCACACCTTTATCATTTTCTTCCGCACAAATCGTTCCACACACATGGGTGCCATGCCCATTATAATCCATTATATTTTTTGGATCTCCATGATCATCTGTTGTAAAATTATACACATCTATAATTTGGTTTTTAAGCTCGAAATGATTGGAATCACATCCTGTATCAAGAACAGCAATTACACTTCCATAACCAGAATAACCATGCTCCCAAGCAGTAGGTGCACTAATTAATTCGATACCAGGTGGAATAATTTTTGTATCTTTTAATACAGATTGAATGGTAAAAGGAATTAAACCTACTTTACTCATTACTGATTCCTCCTTTATTTTCAGGTGACATAATTCCATATTTCCTTAGTATCCAATAAAAAATTTGCAATATTTTTAATTTTTTTCGCACCTTTTGTTATGATTTGTATTATAATTTATTCGTAAGAACCTTTTTCTTGACGTTTTCCTTATGGGAAGCGTCTTTTCTTTTTTGATTTTCTTCTTAATTCATCTAAATTTTTTAATCCTAGCGTGATGGAAGAGAAAAGTGTGGCAGCAGCAACTAACAATTTGACAAGAAGCTCTAACCACTCCAACACAAATATCACCTCCTTTTTACACAAATAGCCCTACACAGTGACAGGGTGACTGGTAAGGCTAGTTTTAGTAGTGAGAGATCATTCTCCGCTGAATACTATAAGGATAAATATGGAATATATGTCACCTCAATTGTACCATGACCAAGCATATTCAGCATTACTATTATGAATTTTCGTACTATTATACTGTTTACATGCAAGTGAAAGACCTGAAACCCCTTACTTAATTCCTAGATTTAGAAACAAAATATAGGAATATTAAAGCAAAATCGCCGATTGGCAAGCATGTATAGATGAAGACAGACAAAATAAACGGATCAAATTGTTATGAGAGATTATGAAGATTTAGATTTAAAGCCAGCCAATGGAATTGAAGAACTTGATTCTACATAACCATATGAAATCATTTCTCAAGAAGTGCTGCCGGACTTAGATGCAGATGCGATATTTATTGTTGTCAATAGTGATGATGAAGCAAAGGAAGCATATTTAAACAATTAGAAGAATCCCCTAGTTATCAAGGGCTTAAAGCAGTTAAAAACAATCATGTCTATGTCATTCCAGACCAATCATGGCTTGACTATTCAGCATTGGATAACAAAATGGCCATGTAGCATGCAAAAGAATTATTTTCAAAATAAAAGCTTAAAGCCTATGGACCATTCCATGGGCTTTAAGCTTCTAATATACAAATAAACTAGTGAAATTTTATACTTCTTCTAATTTTTTATTAGATTTAATCCATTTAATGAATATATAACGTACTAGTGGT
>DASQMK010000198.1:0-16577 GCA_035645575.1 Metabacillus sp. | reverse complement strand
AGTGATGGGATAAATATTGAAGATACACTTGGTGTAATGGTGACTTACAAAAATAAGGCCATTCTTAATTATTCATTAAATGCTTATCTACCATGGGAAGGTTATATGGTTTCATTTAATGGTACAAAAGGGAGAATTGAGGTTCGCATTAGAGAGCAGTCTTATATCAACTCAGGAGGAAGCAAGGATGAGGAGGGAAAAGTAAAAGAAAAATCCATCATGGTTATGCCAATGTTTGGTCAACCCTATGAAGTGGAAGTTGTCGAAGGAAAAGGGGGACACGGAGGTGGAGACCCGATTCTTTTACAAGACATCTTTGGAACACCTGTTAAAGACGAATTCAACCGTGCTGCATCACATGTTGATGGTGCCATGTCCATACTAACGGGAATTGCAGGAAACATCTCCCTTAACACAGGCCAACCAGTAAAGGTAGATCAACTAATTAAGCTTAGCTGAGAAAGCGGATTTTTAAGATGTTTTAATCCTATACCCTTTTTTGTAACAAGATTTTTTTCTATTGATAAGTCATTATTGTAGAAAATTACCATTCATCGTTATAACCAGCTTGGAGATAATGTTACAGAAATAACAATAACTTTAATAAAAGGGGTATAGTATGAAAGAGAAACAATTCCAAGATGATTTAGAACAATACAAGATGCCGGATGCTGTAAAAAATGCTGAAAAAGGAACATATATGGTTGGTTATGAGGCATCGACCGGTAACAAAACTTCACCAGACCATGAGGTAGGAAAGAAAATTTAAGTAGATAAAACAACGGAAGTGATAATAAAGCGTTTCGTTTTCGAGTGTATTCTTATTAAACGAAATAAAAAGCGACGTATGAATTTGTATAAAGGGTTCCGGTTTTTAGGTGCATATCAATAAAATGACATTAAAAATGACACGTGAATTGGCACGCGTCATTTCCTTGTTTTAATAAGGTTTTTCGAACTTTTTTAGTCGATATAACAGATACTTTGGTTAAAATAGATACTCCGGTCTCAGAAAGCGAATTAGTTCAAAGAGAAGAATATTATGAAAAAATACTACCGAATTGGTTCGCTACTAAATTTAGAGGAGCTTTGTATCAACCAGTTAAGGTAAACCTTAAAGGCCACCGTTAAATGAAAGAAAGGCTATTAGAAGTCGTGGGAAAAGTAGCGGAAATTCTCAAAATTTTCAATGCAAGTACTGTATGAAGATTACTAATGTACTCCCTTCAAATCGTGAAAGCACAACTTATCATCAACAACGAAATGATATTTTACTTTTATTCGCAGAATTAATAACGAATCGTACTCAAGTAAACAGAGTGATCGAAATTCTAGATATCGGAGCTCAAACGTACTATCACAAACTTGAATGGCTCTATAAAAGATGTCTAGAGTTTTTAGAGAGACACGAGGTAAAACTTAAAGATAAGAGTTTTAGAAATGTATATCAATACGGATAAATAGAATTAAAAATTCAACTAATTTAAAAGGACCACATATGGGTCCTTTTAAATTGCTTTTATTTAATTAAATCACCCTATAGTTCAAAAGGGAAAAACTTTCAATACTCAACTATATTTAGCCATTGACCGTCAGCACCAATGGTTATGTGAGGGCTTTTATTTAATTCAAATATTTTGTAAATATCAATGTTTTTCTTGTTTATGTTATTTAAATGTTGAGATACATCGAAATCTGAAAAAACTAAAAAATCCATTGTTGTAGACCGTTAATAAAATTCGTATATATATTGTTTTGTACTATCCTTTACATATCCTAAAAACCCTATGGTTCTTGGGAAAATCCGTTTTAAAGGGAATGGCATCTTATTTATTATAATAAAATCATTTGACAGTTCGTTAAATAGTTCTTCTTCCCATTCAGGAATAATCGCATAAATATAACAGTCTTGCTTATAAATGCTATTGATTATACCAACAAACTCCTGTTCATCAATTTCCTCATCAAGCAATATTTCACTTACCTCGGAACGCTTTCCAATCAAATCACCCCTTTGTTAAGATTATACAATTAGATTGGAGGTTTTTCCTTCTTAACAATCTCGTTAATTTGAGCACATTACTTCACAATTTATTCTCAACAAAAAACTCGTCAATCTTTGACGAGTTTTTCACATTTATCTGCCATTTTCTTAGGTAATTTAACTGTCAATTAATCAGATATTTTTGAAAAAAATGCACCTCCAAACGGAACCCTTTAAGAATTTGCATACGTCGCTTTTTATTTCGTTTATAAAAGTTATTTATATTTTTATGGAGTTAACAAAACAATTACATCATTTTTATGAGGTGCGAAATTGAAAAAACTGCCAAATTAAATATTGATATTTTGGTATCAATTTTAATGTTTTTCTAATTGTTAAGAGGTTCACGATTGTCTAACAAATGGCATTTGCTATGAATACTTTTTTCCTGGTTGTCTATATGGATTTGGTCTTTATCGCCAATACGAAGACCACTCCAATCACTATGTCTAATCGTTTGTCAATTCGGAGCTTTATATTAAATGAAGCACTTTAAAACGGAACTCTTTGAAGTGATGATCGGTGTTATTTTAAATTCCAAAACCATTTGACATCGTTTACATAATCGATATATAATATAATACAAGTTAATGAGTGTGATGGAGATTAGGAGATTCACAGACAAATGCCAAACATAGGGTGTTTTCTGTCGAATCTTCTTTTTTTATACTTTGAGAAAGTGTAAGATTTTATGGATGATAAGTATAAGAAAAACTAATGCTTTCGCCATTTGGACTTGCACTCATAGAGCATAAGTCATTCTATGTAAGCAAAAACGCTTGGAAAGTAATGCTATAGCATAAGTCAAGTTTTAATAAGGGTTACCCAAATAATATTCAATTGAGGTTTTATTGTAGGAGGACTATAGATGGAAACATATATTTTATCATTAGATCAAGGTACAACTAGTTCAAGAGCGATTATCTTTAATAAAAAAGGCGAGATTGTCCATATTGCCCAAAAAGAATTTACTCAATATTTTCCGCATGCCGGATGGGTTGAACATAATGCAAATGAGATCTGGGGATCTGTTCTTGCTGTCATTGCTACTGTTTTATCAGAAACAAATATAAGCGCGAAACAAATTGTTGGAATTGGAATTACGAACCAACGGGAAACAACTGTTGTGTGGGATAAAGAGACGGGTGCTCCTGTTTATAATGCCATTGTTTGGCAGTCAAGGCAGACTAGTGATATTTGTGAAGAGCTTAAGCAAGAAGGCTACGAAAATACGATTCGCAAAAAAACTGGTTTATTAATTGATCCTTATTTCTCAGGTACAAAAGTAAAATGGATATTAGACAATGTTGCCGGAGCAAGGAGTAAGGCTGAAGAGGGAAAATTGTTGTTTGGAACAATTGACACATGGCTCATTTGGAAGCTTTCCGGTGGTAAAGCGCATGTTACTGATTATAGTAATGCCTCAAGAACAATGATGTTTAATATACATGAGCTAAAATGGGATGAAGAATTATTAACAATCTTAAATATCCCAGACTCAATGTTACCAGAAGTGAGATCATCCTCTGAAATTTATGCTCATACGGTTGGATATCATTTCTTTGGTGAGGAAATTCCTATTGCGGGTGCAGCTGGAGACCAGCAAGCGGCCATGTTTGGGCAAGCTTGCTTTGAAAAAGGGATGGGGAAAAGCACCTATGGAACAGGATGCTTTATGCTAATGAACACTGGTGAAAAAGCAGTTGAATCTGAGCATGGTTTGTTAACGACTATTGCTTGGGGAATAAATGGAAAAGTTGAGTATGCACTTGAAGGAAGTATTTTTATTGCAGGTGCAGCCATTCAATGGCTTAAAGACGGCATGAGAATGTTAAATCAAGCTAGTGATAGTGAAGAATATGCAAGGAGAGTAGACTCAACAGATGGTGTTTATGTTGTTCCAGCCTTTGTTGGCCTTGGTACACCTTATTGGGATAGTGAGGTAAGAGGGGCTGTTTTTGGTTTAACTCGAGGAACGAGCAAAGAGCATTTTATACGGGCGACGATTGAATCACTTGCTTATCAAACAAAAGATGTATTATCTGTTATGGAGGTTGACTCAGGGATCAAGCTAAAAACACTTCGGGTCGACGGTGGAGCAGTTAAGAATAACTTCTTATTAGAATTCCAAAGTGATTTATTAGATGTTCAAGTGGAAAGACCAGTGATTAATGAAACTACGGCACTTGGCGCAGCATACCTTGCAGGATTAGCTGTTGGATATTGGGAAAGTCAGAAGGAAATTGAGTCACAGTGGGCTATTGATCAACAATTTGAGCCTAATATGACAAAAGATAAACGTGATCAGCTATATGATGGGTGGAAAAAGGCAGTTCATGCAGCAATGGCATTTAAATAATAATATTTTTAATTTAATATACACAAATTGAACGAAATTTGGTATAATACAGATAAGTTAATAAACGGTATTGAGAAACGGAGAGACCACGACACATTATCTTTTTTTGGATAATGCTGTTCGTGGTCTCTTTTTTTACGTATAAAAGGAGGAAAAACATATGTTATCCAATTTGAAGCGAAACAGTATTATCTCTGACTTATCAGGGAATTCATTTGATTTATTAGTCATTGGTGGGGGGATTACAGGAGCGGGAATCGCTCTTGATGCAACAACAAGAGGTATGAATACAGCATTAGTTGAAATGCAAGACTTCGCAGCAGGTACGTCTAGTCGTTCTACAAAGTTAGTACACGGAGGATTAAGGTATTTAAAGCAATTAGATTTTAAGGTAGTCGCAGAGGTTGGAAAGGAAAGAGCCATCGTATATGAAAATGGTCCACATGTTACAACACCAGAGTGGATGCTTCTTCCTTTTTATGAAGGAGGAACTTTTGGTAAATTTATGACCTCTATTGGATTAAGAGTTTATGACTTCCTAGCAGGAGTGAAAAAAAGTGAACGTAGAGTTATGTTTAATGTAGAAGAAACACTGAAACGAGAGCCTTTAATTAAAAAAGATGGTTTAAAGGGCGGCGGATATTATGTTGAATATCGTACAGATGATGCAAGGCTAACAATAGAAGTATTAAAGGCTGCTGTTGAGAAAGGAACAAAGGCAATAAATTATGCCAAAGTCCAGAATTTTCTCTATGAAAACGGCAAGGTAGTCGGAGTCATTGTTGAAGATCAATTAACAGGTGAAACTTTTGAAGTAAGAGCCAAAAAGGTCATTAATGCAACTGGTCCATGGGTAGATACTTTAAGAGAAAAAGATGGATCGAAAAAAGGAAAAGGATTGATTTTATCAAAGGGTGTTCATATCGTGTTTGATCAGTCTCGCTTTCCGTTAAAACAAGCCATTTATTTTGATACAAAAGATGATAAAAGAATGATATTTGCAATCCCTCGAAATGGAAAAACATACGTTGGGACAACAGATACTTTTTATCATGATGATCCTGTTTCTCCGGAAATTACGCAAGAGGATGTTGATTACATTATCAGCGCGATTAATTTTATGTTCCCTGAAGTAAAGGCTACGAGAAATGATGTGGAATCATCTTGGGCTGGAGTTCGTCCGCTTATCCTTGAAGAAGGGAAAGATCCTTCAGAGATCTCACGTAAAGATGAAATTTGGGAATCTGAATCAGGCCTGATCACAATTGCTGGTGGAAAACTAACAGGTTATAGAAAAATGGCTGAAACGATTGTAAATGTTGTTGCACAAAAATTCCAATCAGAGGAAGGTAGAAGCTTTAAAGGATGTCAAACATTGAAACTTCCTATTTCTGGAGGAGATGTTGGAGGTTCGAAAAATTACGCAAAGTTTGTCCAAGACACAGCAGAAAAAGGAGTAGAAGCAGGTTTATCTAAAGAAGATGCTACTCATCTAGTTTCATTTTATGGATCAAATGCTCCTATTGTATTCGAGTTACTTAAAGAAAAGAAAGAAGCAGCGAAAAAGTATGAACTTCCATTAGCTGTCTTTGCCAAGCTGCTTTATGCAATCGAATATGAGATGGCAGCAACTCCAGTAGATTTTTACTTTAGAAGAACAGGTAATCTTTTGTTTGATATTGATTCAGTAAGAAAATGGAAGGCTAACGTTTGTGATTATATGGGGGATCAATTTGGTTGGTCTGATATCGAAAAACACAGATTTTCAGCTGAACTTGAAGTAGAGATGGAGGCTGCAACAAGACATAATTCTAGCAACTAAGATAATGTTTCCAATTATTAATCGAGCTACAAAAGAAATTTTGTCTAAAGAAGTAAAAAAAGAAGATTCCTGTTTATGTAGGAATCTTCTAATTAATTTGTAAAGCCTATTCAATACTGGCATTTGTTGACCAATTACAAGGTTGTTATCAATGTTCTAATGGTAATTTACCAGCTCTAGCACAGGAAGTTCTTTCATTAATTTTTGGTATTAACGTTTGACTAAGTGGAACTGAATCTGGTTCTTTAATATAGTTTAACAACGTTTGCACCATATTTTGAGCAATTTCTTCAACAGGAACTCCGACACTTGTTAATGGTACCTCTAAATTTTCCATTTGCGGAATATTGTCATAGCTAATGACTGACATATCCTTAGGTAGAATATAATTCGCCTGTCTTAAAGCGCGGACGATTCCAGCACTAATGTCATAACTTGTTCCGATAATTGCTGTAGGCTGAAACGGTGAACTTAAAAGGCGATTTGTGGCCATATACCCATCATACCAATCAAGTCCACCAGTATTTATTAAGTTTTGACTACTAATTTTCAAACCGAATTTTTCCATTGCTTGCTGGAATCCATAATACTTTTCCACCTGTCTTTCATCGATAAAAGAAAAATCACCAAGAAAAGCAATGTTTTCATGTCCTAGGTGGTATAAGTATTCAACAGCTGTATACATAGCTTCTTTATAATTTACATCAATAACAGGTATAGATTTATTTTTATTAACACCATAAGTCACAATAGGCATCGGGAAGGTTTTTGGCATTTCAAAGTTATCCTTGTTAAATATTATCGCTCCGTCTACCTGAAATCGCTTGAACATTTCAATCGATTCTTCAATTGAGTTAATAGAAAGAATCATTGAATAGTTATGTTTACTAATTTCTTCATTTATCTTTGTTATTAAAGTGGAAGGGGCAACTCGTTCTAGGGTCGGCCAAATTAAACCAATAACCTTTGATTGTTTGGAGACAAGTCTTTGAGCAGCATAATTTGGTTCATAGCCCATCTCTTTTGCTAATTTAATGATTTTATCCTTTGTTTCCTGTTTGACAAGCGGGCTATCATTTAGAGCTTTAGAAACAGTTGAATAACTAACTCCAACTTGTTTTGCAATATCCTTTATCGTTATTGTCATGAGAATTCACCAACTATACAATTTATTTTTAAATTTGAATAACAATGTTTAATAACGTTGTTAATAATAATCACATATTTAAAATATATATTCATATTTTTACAGGTTAAAAGAGAGATGTCAAACGCTTTCAATAATATTTTCATAAAATTTTTGTCGAAAACTACTTGAAAAAAGGGCTTTCATCATGTAGGATAGAAAATGTAATAACAACGTTGTTATATTTGTTAGAACAAGAATGGAAACCCTTAATCATTAAATAATGAAAACGTTTTTTGAAGTTAAAGGTCATTCTTTCATAACAAATATTTTTTGAGTAGTGTTGAAAGGGATTACAGTTAGAAGATTTTTAAAAACATTAAATAAAAGCTAGGGGGAAATATCTATGAAAATGAAAAAAGTATTTTCAATTGCTGCAACTGGTATTTTATCTTTATCAATATTAGCAGCATGTGGATCAAATAGTGATGGAGGAAATAGTGCAGAAGGCGGTAGTGAAAAGGCGGTTTCTTTACGATTAGCACACAATCAGCCGGAAGATCACCCAGTTCACACATCTTTAATGGAGTTGTCAACGCTTACTGAAGAAAATTCAGATGGAAGCGTTAAAATGGAAGTTTTCCCTAATGGTCAACTTGGTCAAGAGCGTGACGTAATTGAACTTGTAAAATCAGGAACACTTGATATGGCAAAGGTAAGTGCGAGTGCGTTGGAAGCGTTTGATTCCAATTATGGTATTTTCTCACTTCCATATGTATTCCAAAGCAAAGAGCATTACCATGAAGTAATGGATAATAGTGAAGCTGTTCAAGAAATTTTCCAAGGAACAAAAGATCAAGGCTTCGTCGCTATCGGCTGGTATGATGCAGGTCAGCGCAGTATTTACACAGCTGACAAGAAAGTAGAATCTCCTGCTGATATGAAAGGATTGAAAATTCGTGTACAGGAAAGCCCAACATCTATTTCAATGATTGAAGCTATGGGTGGAGCACCGACACCAATGTCGTATGGTGAGGTTTATACTTCTCTTCAACAAGGAGTTATTGACGGTGCAGAAAATAATGAGACAGCTTTAACGAATAGTAAACATGGTGAGGTTGCTAAGGCGTATACCTATACTGAACACCAATATGTACCTGATGTGCTAATTGTAAGCACTAACATGTGGGATAAATTATCAGAAGATCAGCAAAAAGCAATTCAAGATGCAGCAACAGCTTCATCTGAAAGTCACAAAGATGTATGGAATAAAGCAGTTGAAGAATCTATTAAAGCTTCAGAAGAAATGGGAGTAACATTCTATACAATTGATAAACAAGCGTTTATTGATGCAGCAGCACCACTTCATGAGACATTTAAAGCAGAAAATGAAACCAATGCAAAATACTTCGATGACTTCCAAAGCCATCTTAAATAAGTGATAGGAATATTAGGCCTCTATTTTCTGATTGGTTCATTTTCAGAAAGAGAGGCCTATAAAATATGAGAGAAGGTGACGATCCTATGAGAAAAATAGTGGATAGGGTTACAGCGTTTTTAACATGCTCCTTAATGATCGTTATGGTCTTAATTGCTTGTTGGCAAGTGTTTACTCGTTTCGTTCTAAATTCTCCTAGTACTGTATCAGAGGAGTTTTTACGATATTCTCTTATTTGGCTGACAATGGTTGGTTCGGCCTATGCGTACGGAAAAAAGAAACATTTAGCGGTTGTTTTTGTTGCTAGAAAAATACCTGAAAAATATCAAGTGTTTGTACAATTAGTCGTTGAGGCAATTGTCTTGGTGTTTATAGCAGTAATACTTCTTTTTGGTGGAACGAAAGCTTACCAAAATGCAGTAGGTCAGGTTTCATCAGCATTAGGAATGCCGATGGAGTATTTATATTTAAGTCTAATCGTTTCGGGGATTTTATTTCTGTTTTACTTAATACTCCATGTAAAGGAGTATTTCACAAAACAAAAGCCGATATCAGAGTAATTAATTTTTAACTCTAGGTATCTAGAATAAAGGAGTGAGCATTATGGCATTACAGGCGGGACTTGTTTTAGTTATTGTATTTATTCTCATGCTTGTTCTAAGTGTGCCTATCTCGGTTAGTATTGTGATTGCTTCTATGGTTACAATTCTTACCATTTTGCCAATGGATATGGCCATCTTTACAGCATCACAAAAAATTGTAACTGGACTTGATAGTTTTACGTTGTTAGCTGTTCCGTTTTTTATTCTTTCAGGGATCTTGATGAATAATGGCGGTATTGCTGAGCGTCTCATAAATTTTGCAAAGGTCCTTGTTGGGAAAATGCCAGGCTCCTTAGCTCATGCAAATGTACTTGGTAATATGCTGTTTGGATCTCTTTCTGGGTCATCTGTTGCAGCTGCAGCAGCAATTGGCGGTACAATGGGTCCGTTACAAAAGAAAGAAGGATATGATCCAAAATTTTCAGCTGCAGTGAATATTGCTTCTGCACCAACAGGATTAATTATTCCACCAAGTGGAGCATTGATTCTTTATTCACTAGTTAGTGGAGGAACGTCTGTAGCTGCTCTATTTATTGCAGGTTATTTACCAGGGATTTTATGGGGATTAGCTTGTATTGTTGTTGGATTTATTATTGCAAAACGTAGAAAATATCCTGTTTCAGAAAGAGTGCCTTTTAAAGTAGCACTTAAAACGTTTTTAGATGCCATTCCAAGCTTAATGTTGATTGTTATCGTTATCGGCGGGATTTTAGGTGGTATTTTTACTGCCACTGAAGCTGCTGCAGTAGCTGTAGCCTATACATTTCTGTTGGCTATGATTTATCGTACAGTTAAATTATCAGACATACCAAGAATCATTATGGAAACAGTTGAGATTACTTCTGTCATTATGCTACTTGTAGCTGCTTCATCTATTATGTCATGGGTAATGGCTTTCACAGGTATTCCAACTGCGATCAGTGAAGTGATAATGGGGATTTCAGACAATCCAATTATTATACTTCTTATCTTAAATATATTCTTATTAATTATTGGAACATTCATGGATATTACTCCAGCTGTTCTTATCTTTACACCGATCTTTTTACCGATTGTAACAAGTTTTGGTATGGATCCGATTCATTTTGGAATTATGTTAATTTTGAACTTGAGTATTGGTAATATTACACCTCCGGTTGGTAGTGCTCTATTTGTTGGAGCAAGTGTTGCTAATTTAGATTTAGAAGATGTGATAAAACCGCTAATTCCATTTTATATTGTGATTATTGTTGTCTTGCTTCTGGTTACGTATATACCAGAAATCAGTATGGTTCTGCCAAGAATGCTCGGTTATTAAAAGTAGAGACGCAGGTTAGTCACCTGCTATCTACTATTCATTGTACTGTCAGAAAGTATAAAAAAATTATGGATGATAGTATAAGAAAAACTAAGGGCTTTCGCCAAGTTTTTCTAAAAATAAATGACGAAACTCTTATAAACAGATAACTTACAGAAAAAGGTGAATCGAATGTCATTAAGAGAAACTTATCAATTTCAGTTTTTAGATGAAAAGAGTAATGTTTTAACATTCAAATTAGAAAATTCAGATGTGCTAGCCCGAATTATGGTGTTAGAAAAAGATATGATTCGAGTATTGATGACCAAAAGTGATCAGTTAGAAGTGAAGAAAACATGGCTTGTCGCTCCTGGAATGGATGACGTTCCTCTTAAGGGAAGAGATCGTCTAGACTTATCACCATTTTCGCTACCACAATATACATTCAGTAATAATGGAGCATCTTGCACAATTGAGACAGAATTATTAAAGTTGGATATTCATTTAGATGGATTTAAAATCAGCTGGTTCACAAAAGACAGTGAAGGAAATGTGAAGCAAATTGCTGCTGACCGTAATACACAAGCTTATAATTTTGACGGTTCTTTAGGTGAAGGTATTTTTCATTATCTTCAACGTACGAAAGATGAACAGTATTATGGACTGGGTGAAAAAAGCGGAGAAATGGATCGATATGGTAAACGTTATAGAATGTTAAGTATTGATCCAATGGGATATGATGCTCAATACACAGATCCATTGTATAAACATATTCCATTCTATATTACTAGAAATAAGCAAACAGGTATTTCTTTTGGTATCTTCTATGATAATATGGCACAAAGTATTTTCGATATGGGTAATGAAATGGATAATTACCATGGATGGTATCGTTATTATCAATCAATGGATGGGGATTTGGACTATTATATTATTTTAGGACCAGAAGTGAAAGATGTTGTGAAAAAATATTCTTGGCTTACAGGTAAAACAATCTTTGCTCCAAAATGGAGTTTTGGATACTCAGGTTCAACAATGACTTACACCGATGCACTTGATGCACAAGATCAGTTAAAAAAATTCATTGAAGAATGTGAAGAACATGATATAATCTGTGATTCCTTTCAGCTATCTTCAGGATATACATCAATAGGAGATAAGCGGTACGTATTTAACTGGAACACAGATAAGTTTCCAGATCCAAAAGGATTTATAAATGAATATCATGAAAAAGGTGTAAAACTTTGTGCGAATATTAAACCTGCTTTATTAAAAGATCACCCTCTTTTCGGTGAATTAAATGAAAAAGAAATGTTTATAAAGAATGGTGATGGAAATACAGAAATGTCTCAATTCTGGGATGAGGTCGGTGCATATGTTGATTTTACCAATGAAGAGTCAGTGGAGTGGTGGAAACAAAAGGTAACAGAACAGTTATTGGAATATGGAATCGATTCCACATGGAATGATAATAATGAATTCGAAATTTGGTCAAAAGATGCACAATGTAATGGATTTGGAGAGGGAATTAACTTTGAAGCCGTACGTGCATTACAACCACTTCTTATGATGAAAGCTTCATATGAAGCTCAAAAGGAATTTGCTCCTGAAATAAGACCTTATTTGATTTCTAGATCAGGAAGCCCTGGTATGCAGCGTTATGTACAAACTTGGTCAGGTGATAACTATACAAGTTGGAAGTCTCTAAAATACAATATTAAGATGGGTCTCGGGTTAAGTTTGTCAGGCATTTATAATATTGGCCATGATATTGGCGGATTTTCAGGACCAGCTCCGGAACCGGAATTATTGGTTAGATGGGTACAGAACGGGATTTTCCATCCGCGTTTTACGATTCATTCATGGAATGACGACAAATCAGTTAATGTACCTTGGATGTATGAAGAGACAACGGATACTATCCGAAATTTAATCAAGTTCCGTCAGCGCATCATCCCGTATCTTTATACGGCTTTATACAAAGCGCATGAAAAGTACGAGCCAATCCTTCGTCCTACTTTTTATGAGTTTGAATCAGATGTAAAAACATTTGAAGAAAATGATGACTTCATGTTAGGCGAATCTATGCTTGTGGCTTCAGTAGTTGAGGAAGGGCAAAGAGAAAGGGAAGTCTATCTACCAGAATATGTAGGCGGTTGGTATGATTTTCATACATCTGAATGGTATGAAGGCGGTCAAAAGGTTACGATTCCAGCACCATTAGAATATAATCCTCTTTTAATTAAAGGAGGAAGCATTATTCCAATAAATGATGCCGATACTTCTTTCATAAACAAAGAAAAAGATGAACGAGGGTTCTTATTATTTCCACATCAACAATCAGGCCATACTTCTTATGAGCTATATGAGGATGATGGTATTTCAGCTAACTATCAAGAAAACCATACAATTGTTTCGGTTCAAATGAATGCAGATGCTGAAAAAATAGATGTAAGCTACAAAATTGAAGGGAAATACAAGCTTCCATATGAATCTTTTAGCTTCTATTTACCTGAAAATGAAAAGCGCAAATTGTATGTAAATGGGGAAGAACTAAACAAAGGGGCTAAAGGTTATACTGTAGCTTTGTAAAAGTAGGTTTAATAAAAACAGGAAACAAATAACAATGAACGTCTTAAATCCTTTCTATTTCGGATTTAAGACGTTTTTTCTGTTATAACAAAAGGCTATCTGAACAACTTCCTAAAAGGGCAAAAGATCAACTCTCCAGATAGGAGTTAATACATTTTTTCTTCTGTAAAAATACCATAACTTTATTAGAATTCCTAAGGCAATAAAATAAATAAAAACACCGTTTAAATAACGGTGTAAAAAGAATTTTCCCGAAATAAATTAGCTTGGATCATTTTCATCTAAAGAGAGAGTTGTTACATTAGTGTATTCCCCTTTAGAAATTTCCTCCGGGGTGGCATCTTTTTGCAGTTCATCTTCAGTATTCATTCCCTCTGCAATTGTTGGTTTATCAGTTGAGTTTCTTTGCTTTTTCATCTAATACACTCCTTTCAAGTGTATTTTTCCCAACTATTAAACCTATCATCCATTGGTTTTCAAAGTGTACTTGTTATAAATGATCAAAGCATTCAGTTTCCTATAATGATATTATGCTGAAACAGGCAGTCTCACGTTACTACTAGTTTATTATGCAAAATATAATCAACATTATAAATGCAGGCATTTTCTTGTCCTATTCTTCTAACTATATTGACACAACAACACATTAAATGGTATCTTTTTATTATTAATTAGTTTACAAAACAAATTAATTAACAGGAATTATTTGAGTAATCATTTTTCACCTGAAAATCAGAATTTATTCAGAAAGGAAAATAACAATGTCAAAACAACAAATCGGTGTTATCGGATTAGCTGTTATGGGAAAAAACCTTGCTTTAAATATTGAAAGTAGAGGCTATTCTGTTTCTGTTTTTAACCGGTCTTATGATAAGACAGAGGAATTTTTAAAGAATGAAGCTGAAGGAAAGAATTTTGTTGGCTTAAAAACGATTAAAGAGTTTGTTGATTCATTAGAAACGCCACGCAAGATATTGTTGATGGTTAAGGCGGGTAGTGCTACTGATGCAACAATCGATTCTTTAAAGCCGTATCTAGAAAAAGGTGATATTTTAATAGATGGCGGAAATACGTTCTTCCAAGATACAATTAGACGTAATAAAGAATTAGAATCAACAGGTATCCACTTTATAGGAACAGGTGTATCAGGCGGGGAAGAGGGAGCGCTTAAAGGGCCTTCTATTATGCCTGGTGGCCAAAAAGAAGCGTATAAACTTGTAGAACCAATTTTTAAAGCCATCTCAGCGAAAGTCGACCAAGATCCTTGTGTTACCTATATAGGTCCTAATGGTGCTGGGCATTATGTAAAAATGGTTCACAATGGTATTGAATATGGCGATATGCAATTAATATGTGAGGCATATTTTATTCTGAAAAATGTACTTGGATTAAGTGCAGATGAGCTTCACGATGTATTTTCTGAATGGAATAAAGGAGAATTAGATAGTTATTTGGTCGAGATTACAGCAGACATCTTTACAAAAGTTGATGAAGAAACAGGGAAGCCTTTAGTAGATATTATTCTTGATACAGCGGGTCAAAAAGGAACTGGAAAATGGACAAGTCAAAATGCTCTAGATTTAGGGATCCCGCTTCCGATTATTACAGAATCAGTATTTGCACGCTTTATATCTGCAATGAAAGAAGAACGCGCAAAAGCTAGTAAACTATTAAAAGGTCCTGAGGTTGCTGCATTTAACGGTAATAAAGAGGAACTAATTGAAGCCGTACGTGAAGCTCTATATCTAAGTAAGATCGTATCATATGCACAAGGTTTTGCCCAAATGAGAGCTGCTTCTGAAGAATACGATTGGAATCTTAGTTATGGGGATATCGCAATGATTTTCCGAGGTGGATGTATTATTCGTGCACAATTCTTGCAAAAAATTAAAGATGCTTATGATCGTGATCCTCAATTGGCAAACTTGTTACTAGATCCGTATTTTAATGAAATTGCAGCAAACTATCAAACAGCATTGCGTAAAGTCATTTCATTAGCTATAGAAAATGGTATCCCTGTTCCTGCTTTCTCAAGTGCAATTGCCTATTACGATAGTTATCGAAGTGAAACATTGCCTGCTAATCTATTACAAGCACAACGTGATTATTTCGGTGCTCACACGTATCAACGTATTGATAAAGAAGGAGTTTTTCATACGAATTGGTTGTCTTAAGCATATATAATGTTTAAAAAATTAGTTGAGCTAAAATAATCATTTTTTGATTAAAATCTTTTCATGGTGCCCATAAACAACTTAGACTGTAGCAATTATTGACTACAGTCTAAGTTGTTTGTATTTATAAACATTACTCACTTAATTTATCAATATTGGCAATTATCTTTCTTAAATAACGAATAACATCATCCCGTAAATCTTGTCGTTCAAGTGCAAAGTCAATTGTTGCACGAATAAATCCGGCTTTGTTTCCAATATCATACCGTTCCCCTTCAAACTGATAAGCATAAACTACCTGTGTTTCATTTAATATTTTTATGGCATCAGTTAATTGAACTTCCCCCCTTTTATCAGGTGATAAATCATGTAATATCTCGAAAATTTCTGGCCTTAATACATAACGTCCCATAATGGCCAATCGTGAAGGAGCATCTTCTTTTTTCGGTTTTTCTATTAAAGAATCAAGATTAATGATATGATCATCAATCTTGTTCCCTTTTGGCTTTATAATGCCGTATTTTGATACATCCTCCTCTGATACTTCTTGAACTGCTACAATTGAGGAATGATATCTATTAAAAGCTTCAATTAATTGTTTTAAACAAGGTGTTTGCGACTTAATAATGTCGTCCCCGAGTAAAACGGCAAAAGGTTCATTCCCTATAAAACTCCTTGCACAATGAATTGCGTGTCCTAAACCTTTAGGTTCCTTTTGGCGTATATAATGAATATTAGCCAAGCTTGAGATGTTATGAACTTCTTCATATAGTAATTGTTTATTCTTTTTGATCAGTGCATCTTCTAATTCGTAAGATTGATCAAAATGGTCCTCAATGGATCGTTTTCCACGACCACTAATAATAATAATATCCTCAATTCCGGATGCAACAGCCTCTTCCACTATATATTGAATGGTTGGTTTATCCACGATTGGTAACATTTCTTTTGGTAAGGCTTTTGTTGCAGGCAAAAATCGTGTGCCTAATCCTGCTGCTGGAATGATTGCTTTTCGGATTTTCATGCCTACCTCTCCTTATAAAAATCTCAGAATTTTCGCTTACTATATTCATATTGTGAAACAACCTAAACTGTTAGAGAGATTAGCTCAGGTTTTCAAAAATATTTACAGCATCACTAAAGT
>DASQMK010000197.1:0-3877 GCA_035645575.1 Metabacillus sp. | reverse complement strand
GCCTCACTAGACTTAGACTTTCATTATCTTATCTGTTAGAAAGTACTTCCTTCTCATACTTCTTCACATCTTCCAACCAAGTTTCCTTCACAGGAACTCCCATTTGGTCACAATAATAATCCCAAATCGCACCAAATGGATATGTTTTAAATTCTTCCATTAATGCTAGTCTTTCTGTGAAGTTTCCTTCTTCTTGAAGCTGTTTTAGGTGAGCGTTTGGTACAAGCATTGCATATAATAATGATTTAATCATATTACGTGTTCCGATTGTCCATGCTGCAACACGGTTAATACTTGCATCAAAGAAATCCAGACCGATCATGACTTTATCTAAAGCATCGTTACGTACGATTTCAAGGGCGATTTCTTTTAGCTCATCATCAAGTGTGACAACGTGGTCACTGTCCCAACGAACTGGTCTTGATACGTGTAATGCAAGTTTATCGCTATAAAGGAGCATAGATGAAATTTTATTTGATACCATTTCTGTTGGATGGTAGTGACCAGTATCTAGTAAGCATAGTTTATTATTTTTTAGTGCATAACCCATATAAAATTCATGTGATCCAACGACATACGCCTCAGACCCAATTCCGAATAATTTGCTTTCTACGGCATCGATATTGTATTGCTCATCAATTTGCTCTTCGAAAATTTTATCCAATGATTCTTTTAAGCGTACTCTTGGGGTCATGCGATCACTAGGAACATCTTTGTAGCCATCTGGAATCCAGATATTCGTTAATGCTGGAGTTCCTAATTCTTTCCCAAAGTACTCGGCAATTTTACGGCTTGCAATACAGTGATTAATCCAAAATTCACGGATTTCTTGATCTGGGTGTGATAATGTTAAACCATCAGCAGACTTTTCATGTGAAAACAATGTTGGGTTAAAATCAAGTCCTAAGCCGTTTTCTTTTGCCCAATTCACCCAGTTTTCAAAATGCTTTGGTTCTAACTGGTCACGTTCAACGACCTCACCATTTGTTTCTGCGTAAATAGCATGGAGGTTGACACGGTGTTTCCCTGGAATTAATGATAATGCTTTCTCTAAGTCGCCTCTTAGTTCTTCAGGAGTTCTGGCTTTGCCTGGGTAATTTCCTGTTACATCAATTCCTCCCGATAATTCACCTTTGTTTACTTCAAAGCCTCCAACATCATCACCTTGCCAGCAGTGGATGGAAATTGGTACTTGTTTTAATTTCTCTAGCACTTGATCAACATTAATTCCCCATTTTTCATATTCCTTTTTAGCTAATTCAAAGTTTTCTTTTACTGACATTTTGATCATCCTCTCACGTATTGTTGTTTATATGTTTTCACTTCAAAAGACTCTTTAATTGTTGATCTTGCTTCTTGAATCGTGTTGATTTCACCTAGTGCCATAAATTGGGCTACAATATTTCCAATAGCTGTTGCTTCTACTGGTCCTGCACAAACCTCTTTGTTTGTCACATTGGCAATCATTTGGTTTAGCATTTCGTTTTGACATCCACCGCCAATGACATTTACTCTCGGAAAGTTTTTCTCAAAAATCTCTTCTATTTCACTAATTGCCTGTTTATAGCTTTCTGCTAAACTATCATACACACATTTTGCGATTTGACCTGGTGTTTGCGGAATTGACTGATTTGTTTCCTGACAATATGCTTGAATTTCTTTCACCATATTGTCAGGCTTTAAGAAACGATCGTCATCAACATTTACGATTGACTGAAATTGTTGTTCTTTTCCGGCTAGTTTTACTAATTCTGCAAATGAGTATTTGTCATCATAATTGCGCTTTACTTCTTGAATCATCCATAGACCCATGATATTTTTCAGAAAACGATAGCGATAATCAATACCGCCTTCGTTGGTGAAGTTGTATTCAAGCGCTTGCGGAACACAAATTGGGAAACGATTTTCAACTCCGATTAATGACCATGTACCAGAGCTAATATAAATCGTATCGTCTACCTCAGGTACTGAGATAACAGCTGATCCTGTATCATGTGTTGCTGGTAAAACCACCTTCATATCAAAGCCGAATTCTTCAACAAGCTCTTTTGATAGTGTCCCTAACACTGTTTTTGGAGGTAAAATCTCATGAAACATTTCTTTGTTAATCCCTAATTTGTCGAGTAGTTCATGATCCCATTTTTTTGTAAAAGCATTTACAAGCTGTGTTGATGTTGCATTTGTGTATTCATTTGCTTTTTTGCCTGTTAATAAAAAATTGAAATACTCAGGAATCATTAGGAATGATTTTGCTTTTTGTAGAATCTCTGGTGATTTTTGTTTTAACGCATATAATTGATAAATCGTATTGAATTTCTGAAATTGAATACCTGTTTCAAAATACAGCTTTTCCTTTGGAATGATAGAAAAGACCTCTTCCATCATCCCATCAGTTCTTGGATCTCTATATGCGATCGCATCTGTTAAGAGGTTATCATGCTCATCAAGTAAAACATAATCAACTGCCCATGTATCAATCCCAATGCTATCAGGCTTGATATTCCGTTCATTGCATTTTTTTATGCCCACTTTGATTTCTTGAAATAACGCCTCAATATCCCAACAAAAATGAGCATTTTTTTTCACGATCTTATTTTCAAAACGATGAATTTCATCTAAATGTAGTTTTCCATTTTCTAAGTGCCCAAGTATTAACCTTCCGCTTGAAGCACCGATATCTACCGCTAAACTATATTTACTCAATTTGACACCTCTTCTCTGAAAACGCTTGCTTTAACTCTATTTTAAGTGATATTCCCGGAAGTTCCTATATCTTGATTCATTAATTTTATTGTCCTTATTTGCCAGGAAAAGAATAGATAAAAAAAGTCATACCACCTACTATTTATAGTAGTGGTATGACTAGTTATTTGATAACTGGTCACGAAACTTCTTAGGTGTATAACCATATTTGCTTTTAAATACACGATAAAAATAGCTAATATTTTCGTATCCTACCTCTTCAATGATCGCAGAAATCGATAGTGAAGTATTCTCTAATAACTCCTTCGCAATCGTTAATCTTTTTTCTTGAACAAGCTCTTTAAACGTAAATTTTGTTGCCTTCTTTATTTCTTTACTTAATGTGTAGTGAGGTTGATTTAGTTTTTCTGCCAATTCATATAGAGAAGCATGACGAAAATGTTCTTCAATATATTTTAACGATTCTACAATGATATAATGCTTGTTTAAGTCTTGATTATATCTCACCTTATCAGAATTCTTGATAAGTTCTACCATTAATAATCCCATATATAACTTTATTGTTGATTCAGATAACATTGACGGATTCATAATTTCCACAATAATTTTCCTAATAAGCTCTTGAACACTGTCAACTTCTGATACAGCAAAATGTAAATATTGGCCTTGCTGTGTTTGGTCGAATAAGCTGCTTATTAAAAAGTTTGAAATCAAATTCTCTGTCGTTAAATAAGAAAAAATAAATGAAAAAAATTCCGGCTTAATGATAAAGTTTATAATAATGTCTTCTTCATCACATGCTTCAAGTTCATGTTCAATATGTTGATTAAGAAATAATAGATCCCCCTTTTTCAACTCCATGCGTTCATTTCCAACCGTTTGAGTAAGGGAACCATTAAAAACATAATTGACTTCTATATAGTTGTGCTTATGCTTCGGGAAGTGCACAAATCTAGTATGTTTTCGTACCATGATCATTGTATTTTGATTTAAAAATCGCTCTCCTTCAACAATGAAGTGTTCTTGGCTTGTATAAAGCTCCTTCTGAACTTCCTTTTTTTGCTGAAGCATCAATTTTTCTTCATCATTTAGTTGTAATAGCTCTTGTAAAAGATTATTATTCATTTCGATCCCTCATTTTTATTTCAGACACTATTAACATCGGCTGCTCAGG
>DASQMK010000196.1:0-2090 GCA_035645575.1 Metabacillus sp. | reverse complement strand
AATATAGTGCTCAACCTGATTTGCAAACTCCTCAAATGATTTAATCGTATGAAGATGATATTGTACTGCAGAAACTCTTAAATTCATGTCCATTCCTCTTTCTTTGATGTTCTATATAAACGAGACTCAGCTCATGACATTTTAACCTGCTACAAACATTATTCGATATCTATCCGTGATACACAAGTACACACTTTCTTTTTACTAAGTGTTAAAAAGTATACTATGGGATTTTATAAGGAGATAAGGAATAAATCAATAAAAAAACCACAAGATTATGTTGTGGTTTAAGTGTGATTTGCAAATTGCATTTATTACAAATCATTTTTTTCAACTGGAATAGACAATTCATTGTTTTTCATATAATTTTTTCCCCACTCGTACATAGAATCAAGAATTGGCATAAGGCTTTCTCCTTGATCAGTTAGAGAATACTCAACCTTTGGAGGAACAACAGGATATACTTTCCTCTCAACTATAAGATCTTCTTCTAGTTCCCGGAGTTGATTGACCAGCATCCTTTGTGTAATGCCTGGGATTAGTGACTTCAACTCACTGAAGCGCTTTGTCCCTTCTTTTCCTAAGTGCCATAAAATGATCATCTTCCATTTTCCGCCGATGACAGAGAGGGTTAATTCCTTTTCACAGTTAAACGATTTATCATCAAATCGTGACATGTTCTTCACCTCTTTTTTTCAACACTATATCACATAGTATACTTTTTAACACTATGTAAAAAAAATGTGCGTACTTCTCACGTGTATACATAAGAGGTACACTTACAACTACACCTAACGAATGTGTAAACAAAAAACGAAACAGGAGCTGAGATAAATGGAATTACAATTAGCACTAGATTTAGTGAATATCCCTGAGGCCATTAAGTTAGTTAAGGAAGTTGAGGAACATGTAGATATCGTAGAAATCGGTACACCAGTTGTCATAAACGAAGGACTCCGTGCAGTCAAGGAATTAAAAGCAGCATTCCCAAATTTAAAGGTGCTTGCTGACTTAAAAATTATGGATGCTGCTGGCTACGAAGTCATGAAAGCTTCCGAAGCTGGTGCTGACATTGTAACAATTTTAGGTGCTGCAGAGGATATGTCTATTAAAGGGGCAGTAGCAGAAGCAAAAAAACAAGGAAAGAGAATTCTTGTCGATATGATTGCTGTGAAAGATCTTGCCAAACGTGCAAAAGAAGTAGATGAGCTTGGTGTTGATTATATTTGTGTTCATACCGGTTATGATCTTCAAGCAGTTGGTAAAAACTCTTTTGAAGATTTACATACAATTAAAAGTGTTGTAAAACATGCTAAGACTGCGATCGCAGGCGGAATCAAACTAGAGACTCTTCCAGAAGTCATTAAAGTACAGCCTGATCTTGTGATCGTTGGCGGAGGCATCACTGGTCAAGAAGATAAAAAAGCTGCTGCTGAAAAAATGCAAACGATGATTAAGCAAGGTGCTTAAATTATGCAAATAAGTGAATATTTGAATAAAATCATTCGCGAACTTGACTATTCTGTAAAGGAAATTCATGACCTTGATGCAGAAATGCTTGTGAACGCCATTCTTGAATCGAAAAAGATATTCGTCGCTGGTGCAGGCAGATCGGGATTTATGGGAAAATCCTTTGCGATGCGCATGATGCATATGGGGATTGATTCTTATGTGATTGGCGAAACTGTCACTTCTACCTTTGAAAAGGAAGATCTTCTCATTATAGGATCTGGTTCAGGTGAAACGAAAAGCTTAATTACCATGGCTGAGAAAGCAAAAAGTATTGGTGGAAAAATTGCTACCATTACGATTTTTCCTGATTCTACACTCGGACAACTTGCTGACATGACAATCACATTACCAGGTTCTCCAAAAGATCAAACGGTAGGACAAACAGTTACGATCCAGCCTATGGGGTCTCTTTTTGAACAAACTTTATTGCTTTTTTATGATGCCATTATTTTAAGGTTTATGGAGAAAAAAGGCCTTGATAGTCAAAAAATGTACGGAAAACATGCAAACTTAGAATAAATTTTGATGGGCAGTTTTAAATATACTCGGACTGCCCATCTCCATTAGTGATAAAGTTC
>DASQMK010000195.1:0-4063 GCA_035645575.1 Metabacillus sp. | reverse complement strand
CATAATACTTATGGCAATTTCTTGAGGACCTTCTGCTCCAATATCTAAGCCAACAGGAAAATGAACCCAACTAGGTAGAGCTAATCCATTAAATAATCTTCGTGCCCGATCCCTTGAGCCCAAAATTCCTAAATAACAAATTCGTGTTTTGAACAACAATCTAATTAACTCAAGATCCTTTTGAAAATGATGTGTCATTATCACTATTGAATCTAGATCTGAAAAAGTAAATTTTTTGATAAATTCAATAGGTGTAACAACTTCCGTTTGGGACGAAAAAGGAAAATGATCTTTATGACAAAGTCCAGGTCTCCAATCAGCCACAATCACTTGATATCCAGCTAAGAAAGCCAAATGGGCAAGTGGTCTTGCATCTGCACCAGCACCGTAAATAAATAACCTTGGCCTTGCAGGTATTTCTTGTCTAAAGTAAAAACATTCTTGAGAAACCGTTAATTTATTTACTGTTAAATCTTGTATGTTTGGCACTTCTCCATTCCACTGCCCAAAATACTCTGATGCTGCAGTAAAAAATAGGTAGTCTGTTACAACGCCCTCTGTTGTTAGCCTTTTTACATGTGTGACTGATTGACCTTTTTGGATATAGTCTCTTACCTTTATTAAATGGGTGGTTAATAAAGGAGATATGGACTCAATCAGCACCTTAATAATCCCGTTACACCCTATACCCTGCCCCCAGGAAAGATCATCCTCAGCCGATAAATCATATGTCATAATGGTTGACGCTTGTTTAATCATTAAATCTTTAGATCTTGCTAGAAGATCTTCTTCTAAACACCCACCACTTAATAATCCTGTTTGCTTTCCATTTTCATCTATTAACATCATGGATCCTGCTTTTTTATAGGCAGACCCTTCAACATCAACAATTGTGGTCAGTACTTTTTTACCTGATGTTTGTGAGATCGTATCAAGAATTTCATAGATATCTGTTCGCATCCTCTCCCACCTTTTTCACTTATCGGTATTTATCAAATTAACCGATTGATGTATTTACCTTTGAAATTCGCCGGATTAACCGTTTAATAGACTGATTGGCTTCTTTTAATACAATTGGTTTATCAATCGTCTTTAATTGCCGGTTTTCCATTACAATCTTTCCATCAATAATGGTTGTGTCTACATCCGCTCTTGTAGCAGAATAAACAATTCTTGAAATCGGATCCACGTCTAATGAAGGATACGTATGGAAATCATTTAAATCTAATAAAACAAGATCTGCTTTCTTTCCAACTTCTAAACTACCAATTTCGTTTTCCATTCCCATTGCTGCTGCTCCACCCATTGTAGCCAATCGCAATACTTTCTTCGCATCCATTGCAGTAGGACCATGAACCGGTTTTTGAATTAGTGCAGTTAATCTCATTTCATTAAACATATCCAAATTATTATTACAAGGGGCTCCATCTGCACCTAGACTTAAATGGACTCCATTTTCAAGCATTTCAGGTGTATTTGCTATCCCAGAAGCAAGTTTTAAATTTGAACCAGGACAATGACTAACCTTTACCCCCTTCTCGCGAATGATCCTTTTTTCAGTGTCGTCTAACCATATACAATGGGCCAAAAGAAGTCTCGGATTTGCTAGACCTATATGATCTAAATACACAATATTTCTCATTCCACGCTCTGCTTCTACAATTTCAATTTCTTTTTGATTTTCTGAAGCATGAGTATGGACCATAACTTGATACTTTTCAGACAGGTCTCTCACCTGTGTGAGCATTGATTCTGTACAAGAAATAACAAATCGAGGTGAAAAAGCGTAGTGAATCCTTCCATTATCATATTCGTGCCATTTTTCCAGTAAATCTACACTTTCTTGAATGGACTGATTCGTATTCTCTAATAAAATCTGTGGAACATTTTCTCCTTGATCCATCATCACTTTCCCCGCAATTGCACGAATTCCACTTTCAGCAATCGCTTTAAACGCATGTTCTGTATAACAAACTGTTTCCATATCGATAATAGATGTTGTGCCACTTCGTATTAATTCACCTAATCCTAGCATCGCAGAATAATAAATGGATTCTTCATCGTGTGCTGCCTCTAATGGCCATATTTTTTTCGTTAACCATTCTAAAAGCTCTAAATCATCTCCTTGGCCCCGAAATAATGTTTGACATAAGTGAATATGAGTTTGGATTAAACCTGGAATGACGGTTTTACCGGTTCCATCAATCACTTTATCAGCTACCACATGATCAATTTTTTCGTTTATTTCAACTATTCGATCATCTTTAATTAATATGTCACCATATACAATGTCATCTTGCTTATTCATTGTAATGATCTCTGCGTTCTTTATTAAAATTTCCAAATGAATTTTCCCCCTCACAAACAACCTAATACCATCAATCAAAATGTCATAAAATCTAACATCATTCTACATTTCTCATAATTTCATATGTTCCCCTACCTTAAATTAGATAAATTATACAATAGAAGGTGTTTAGAATGTTATATAAGCGTTAGTTTTTCTGACATCATTTTTAAGGTAAATTACAACTTAATCGGAAGAAAAGGTGAGTTTTAGGAAAATGAGCAAAAAAAAGAGACTAACAGATTGTTAGTCATTGCTAAATCTTTTATAAAGTTAAAATAGTCTCTTTCTATTTATCCCACTCTTAACGGGCTGTAAGACCCTTCTTCATGTTTCGTTATCAAAGAAGGTAAGTGGGGGAATAACTGTCCGTAAAGGTCCGATTAGTTCAACTATAACCATCAGTTGGATGTAGCCCCCCAACTGATAGAATTTCATTTTATGCTTTTACTTGATGAGCTGATAAAATGTATTCCTCTACTACTTTTGCAACACCATCATTCATATTGGTATCTGTAACAAAATTAGCTATTTCTTTAATATCATCAGGGGCATTTCCCATCGCGACACCAAGTCCTGCAAACTCAATCATTGACAAATCATTATAGCTATCCCCAACAGCAATAACTTCCTCTCGCTTGATTCCACAAGCTTGAATTAATTGATTTAAGCTTGTCCCTTTTGTAACTCCTTTTTCTGTAAACTCTAAGAAATAAGGTTTGGAGCGCATGATACTAAATTCTTTCTCTAATTCTATTTGTAACTTCTTTTCTACTTCCTTTAATTGTTCAGGCGGTCCCACCATTAAGCTCTTCACAACAGGTTCATTAACAGCATTTACGAAATCTGGAACAATCTTAATAGGTAAGCCTGTTAATTTTGCTTCAATATCTGTGTATGGATTTTCATCTTGGGTAATAATTTCGTCCCCAATATACGTATGAATATAAACTCCCTCTCTATCACTTAGTTCATATAACTGTTGGACAGCTGCAGGGCTTAATGTACTGCTAAACATTTCTTCTTCTGATGAGCAGTTAATGATTTTTCCTCCATTGAAAGAGAGAATAAAGCTTCCATATTCACCCAAGTTCAATTCCTTAGCAATATGTCTCATCCCATATGTAGGACGCCCAGAAGCCAACACAACTTTTACTCCAAGTTCTTGAGCCTTCATTAAAGCTTCTTTTGTTCGAGCTGAGATCGTATGATCATCACGAAGCAATGTATCATCTAAATCTAAAACAATCATTTTATAATTCATTTTATTAATTCCTTTCTATCTAGCACTCTTCCACTATCGTACTATAAAAAGACCTTTTATGGGAGAGTGTTTGATGAAAAGGGAGCTTTTACTTTATTTATAAATGTGAACATTCAAAAAAACTGGCAAGAGGATCTCAGCCAGTTTTTCTCATAAAATAATATTATTTTTCTTATACCTTTGCAGCATTTTGTTTTGAGGCTAAAATTTGAACTTCAATTGAACCTGATTGTTTATTCACGATTGTTTTGATCATAACCGGGAAATCTTTATTGTTCATGAATTTAAAATCCGGGCCTCCCCAAGAAACAGTTGCATCTCTCCCTGCCGGAACATACCCAACAGACCTTGAATGGGAGTGAAGTTCAATAATTTCCAAGCCTGCCTCTGCAACAGCATTATATAATGTAGAAGACGTTTGGCAAATTCCTCCACCAATTCCTTCAACAAAT
>DASQMK010000194.1:0-3661 GCA_035645575.1 Metabacillus sp. | reverse complement strand
AACACAGCAGAGTGATTTTTCAAGATTTCTATAGCAGAAATTGCATCATAACGATCTTCCCCTGCGAAATCTTCATTTCCTTCTCCACCTTGGTTCCCACGGTAATAAGGTGCCATGACGACAAACCCCTCTGAAGCAAATTGAACAATTCTTCCTACCCTTACCATACCCACATTTTTTATTCCACCTCGTAAATATAATAATCCATCATATGTACCTTCACCCTTCGGCTCTGCAAGTAAACCTTTAACCTTTAATCCATTTGACCAATATGTCACGATCCATAAATTGATGTGGGGGTTAGGGGATGGATATTTGACCTTATTTATCACTTTTCCATTCATTATTTCTTCACTCTTTCTCCTGTTATCTCATCGAAATTTCATCTTGCATATTAGCCTTAATTATATTTGTCCTTTATTACCTTTCCCAATTCAACGTGATTCATTTTTCCTAGGCATTCACACATTTTTAGGAATTGTCATAAATTATTCTATATCCGTTAGTAATTGAGCTTCATATTATAACGAAAAATATCTGTTTCGTATTTTATCTTACAAAATTCAATGATGCTATGCATCTAGGAGGTTAAAGCAAAATGAAAAGATGGTTAGCTCTGCTATGTATTGCATTCCTTTTTCTCTTTACATTTACTGCCTGCAGCCAAAACAAAACCGAAACCATTCGACTTGCCGAAGTAACTCACTCCATTTTCTATGCTCCTTTATATGTCGCGATGGCAGAAGGTTTTTTTGAAGAGGAAGGTCTTGATGTGAAATTAACGACTACATGGGGCGGAGATAAAACGATGACAGCCCTCTTGTCTGATGGAGCTGATATTGCCTTAGTAGGGTCTGAAACGTCTATCTACGTTCATGCACAAGGCTCAAATGATCCAATTATTAACTTTGCTCAGCTTACACAGACAGATGGAACATTTCTTGTTAGCCGAGAGAAAATTGATTCATTTGATTGGGAGCAGTTAAAAGGAAGCACCTTTTTAGGTCAACGAAAAGGTGGAATGCCTCAAATGGTAGGCGAGTTTGTATTAAAGCAGCAAGGAATTGAACCTCATTCAGACCTAGAGTTAATTCAAAATGTGGATTTCGCTAATATTCCTAGCGCCTTTGCCTCTGGAACTGGTGATTTTGTGCAATTATTTGAACCAACTGCAAGTATTTTTGAAAAAGAAGGTACTGGTCAGATCGTCGCTTCCTTTGGAACAGAATCTGGCAATGTACCTTATACAACCTTTATGAGCAAACAAAGCTTCTTGGAAGAAAATGAAGAAGCAGTTAAAAAATTTACAGCTGCAATTTACAAAGCCCAACAATGGGTTGAAGAAAAGAGTGTAGAAGAAATCGCAGCTTCCATTGCTCCACAATTTGAGGATACGGAGCTTGAAATTATTGAAACAGTTGTTGAGCGATATAAGGAACAAGGTTCTTTTGCAACAGACCCAATTTTAGGGGAAGAGGAATGGAATAACTTACAAGACATTATGGACGAAGCAGGAGAACTTCCAATGCGTGTTGATTATGAAACACTTGTTAACACCTCTTTTGCAGAAGAAGTAGCTAATTAGGAAGGAGAATCCTTTATGTCATTTTTACTCGTTGAAAATGTTCGTCATATCTATTTAACAGAAGACCGTGCAACTGTAGCACTTGAAGGTATTCAACTGGCTGTGGAGGAAGGGGAATTTGTCTCCTTCCTTGGGCCAAGTGGGTGTGGAAAAACAACATTGCTTTCTATTATCGCAGGCCTCATAAAACCTGTCGAAGGTAAAGTGAAACTTGGAAATTCGCTTATTACAAAGCCCGATTCTGTTATAGGTTATATGCTTCAGCAGGATTATTTATTTCCGTGGAAAACCATTGAAGAGAATGTTACGCTAGGTCTAAAAATTACCGGACAAAAAACAAATGAGAGTACAATAGAAACGATAGAAATGTTGAAAAATATGGGACTAGATCAGGTAGAAAAGCAGTTTCCTCATCAACTTTCCGGCGGTATGAGACAACGAGCTGCTTTAGTTCGAACGTTAGCAACTAATCCTAAGATTCTTCTCCTTGATGAACCTTTTTCAGCACTCGATTATCAAACGAAATTAAAGCTTGAGAATTTAGTTGTCAAGACTTTAAAGGATTTTAATAAAACAGCCCTTTTGGTTACACATGATATCGGAGAAGCTATTGCAATGAGTGACAGAATTTTTGTTTTTTCTGCTAGACCTGGAAAAATAAGCAGAACCTATTTAGTTCCAAAAGAGTTACGAGAACTGCCACCGTTTCATGCAAGACAGCACCCTTTGTTTTCTACATTATTTCAACAAATATGGAAGGAGTTAGATCAGCATGAAACAGAATGAAAGCATTGACCTCCTCCATCAAAGCTATAAACGTAATTTAGCACGGGAGAAAAAGTGGGTACGATTTTATCAGCTACTAATTTTCATCAGTTTTTTCAGTCTCTGGGAGCTTGCGGGACGAAAAGAATGGATTAATCCACTTTTATTTAGCTCTCCCTCTAAAGTCTGGAACCTTTTTATGACGAAAATAAATGATGGATCACTACTTCCACATATTGGTGTTACATTATTCGAGACTATATTAGGATTTATCTTAGGTACATTACTTGGCGTCATTCTCGCTGCATTACTTTGGTGGTCAGCAAGGTTATCAAAAGTTTTAGACCCTTATCTAGTTATCCTAAATGCAATGCCTAAAGTAGCATTAGGACCTATTTTAATTGTTGGCTTAGGTCCAGGTTTTGTATCTATTATCGCAATGGGAACCATTATATCAGTGATTATTACAACCATTGTTGTATACACTGCTTTTAAAGAAGTAGACTCCAATTATATCAAGGTTTTACAAACATTCGGTGCAAGTAAAGTGCAAGTTTTTAGAGAAGCTGTATTGCCTGCCTCGTTTCCAACGATTGTGTCTACCTTAAAGGTTAATGTCGGTTTATCATGGGTAGGGGTAATTGTAGGAGAGTTCCTAGTATCAGCAAAAGGGTTAGGTTATATGATTATTTATGGGTTCCAAGTGTTTAACTTCACTCTCGTTCTCTTGAGCCTATTAGTTATCGCTGTCTTTGCAACGATCATGTATCAAGGTGTTGAACTATTAGAGAAAAAGCTTGTAAAATCAGAAAAAAGAGGCTGAATGAGACTTTCCCATTTAGTGGGATCTGTCACATGTCGCCTCTTATTTTTATTCTTTTCTTCACTTCTACTAAGCTTTTCTGTAAAACATCATCTTTCATAATAAAACTAAACTGTTTATTTGTCTGGATATCCTCAGGGAGTTTATCTAACAATACAGGTCCATATGTTTCATAATATCCATCTTGCTTTTCAAGTCGATCAATTCTAGCAAAATAAATATTTTTTACAATCACCTTTTCTTTTCCTCTTACTTTATATTGACCAATATATTCTATGTCATGAACGATTCCTCCCGTTTCCTCTTTCACCTCTCTTATCGCTGCTTCTAGCGCTGTTTCATTTGCTTCAACCTTGCCGCCAGGAAACTCAAACCCTCGATCAGAATGCTTTGTTAATAGCCACTTTTGTTGGTGTCTACAAACAACCCAAACATGTTTTGGTTCTTTTGAAAACGGATGATCGTCAAACGATAGTAATACTTCATTG
>DASQMK010000193.1:0-1885 GCA_035645575.1 Metabacillus sp. | reverse complement strand
CGGCGCACATATGGGTCCATAGGTTTTACACCGCCAAATTCATGGTGTTCAACTCGATAGGGGTCATAAATTTCAGCAAACATACCTGATAATTCCTTACCGTTCGTTCTAGCTAGGCCACGCAAATCATGAGCCCTTTTGTTTGCCAAGAATGGTCCAATTCCCAAACCAGGTTTCCCGATAATCGTAAAGTCTGTCATCGCAACATTAAAATCGGCATAATAGCGGTATTCTGTTGCCCCAACGACTCTTCCTTCATGAACAGCAACAAAAACACGAATTCCCGGATCCTCTAAAGGTTCCTTCCAAAGATTAAACTCTAACACTTCCTCAGGAGGAAAAATCTCCTGCATTAGCTGATGCATTTGTGTAAATAAAGGATCTTCAATATTCGTTATACGATGATAGTCCATCTTCATTCTCCTCACCCATTCATTTCCTTTCGAAAAGGATTTTTCCATTCCATCAGTGTTCCATAATGACGTGATTCCTCATCTTCTAAATAATTCGCAACAACACCAATTGGTGTTCGGCTGCAACGTAATAAAAATGTAAGGACAGGGTCTTTGATCGTTCCCTTTACTACTGCTTCTACATATTGCTCTGCTGACATATTATCCGCTTTTTTATGATAACCTGGCATGCGCCCACCACCAAGCAGTCGTTCTAACCCTAAGTGGATGACAACATCATACATGGAAAGCATTAACCATTTCCCAAGACCAAACTTTCGAAACGATGGCCTTACACAAATATCTACAACATAGAGCGTATTTCCTTTAGGATCATGATTTCTAATATACCCGCCATCTGTTATCTCTTCCCAGGTATGATTCGGATGTTCAGGATCAAAGTTTACGATTAATCCCGTCATAGAACCTGCCATTTCTCCATCGATTTCAATACATAATGCTCCCTCTGGAAAAAGAGTGATATGATTTTTCAGCTGCTCTTCATTCCACCATAAATCAGAAGGAAAGGGGGGTGGAAAGCTTTCTTGTTGAATTTGAATTAGCTTTTGGAAATCTTCTTTTTCATAATTGCGAATGACAGCTTTTGTTGGTTTGTCTTGATCGAACACATAAAATTCTTTTCGATACATAGAAACCTCCTATTAATACGTTTGTTTTTCAGGCTCCCAATCAGGATAAAGATCTGTTCGTCTATCTCTCCATGTTGTTACCGAACCACTCAGCCGTACTTTATATAAAAGGTCAAGATTTACGTCCGCGGTTACAATCATATCTTGATTGATTTCTCCTTGTACCATGATTCCCTTAGGAGGAAACGGTACATCATTTGGTGTAATTACGGCTGCTTGCCCAAAGTTCCCTCTCATAAAATCCACGGTTTGAAGGGAACCGACTGTACCGGTAGTAACTACATAAACCTGATTTTCGATTGCTCTTGCATGACTTGTATAACGAACTCGGTGGAAGCCATGGCGATCATCTGTACATGATGGACAAAAGATCACGTCAGCACCTTTAGCCTTTGCCATTCTCACAATTTCAGGAAATTCGATATCATAGCATGTTAGCATCGCAATCATACCCTTATCTGTTACAAAAACCTGTAGACTATCACCAGCACTCATATTCCACTCTTCTACTTCTGTTGGTGTAATATGAAGCTTTGCTTGCTCCGCAATTCTCCCATCTGGATAAAACAGATGAGCAACATTATATAAATTGCCTTCTTTCTCGATTACATGCGTTCCTCCGATAATATGCATACCAGTTCTTGTCGCATGTTCAACAAATAAATCACGATATCTTTCTGTAAAATCAGGAAGACGATTTATCGGTAATGCTTTACCGCTTTCATCACCAATAGAAAGCAATTGAGTTGTAAAAAATTCAGGAAACAAAATAAAATCCGATCC